>SFMJ01000159.1 GCA_004553095.1 Bacteroidales bacterium | reverse complement strand
TTCTCGACCGTGACGCCCGGCCAGTTGCCGACAAACTGGTTCGATCCGGTGAGCGCATTGAACAGCGTCGTCTTGCCTGAGTTCGGATTGCCTGCGAGCGCAATCTTGATTCTGTTCTCTTCCATCTGTTGCTTCGTAAACTCGTTCCAATCTTTCTTCATCTTCTTCTTGCTCTTGAAGTAGGAGATACCCGTAGCTCCCTTCAGCATCGAGAGGGCCCGCTGGCCGATGTTCTGCTTCTTCCGAGGCTTCCCCATAAGACGCTTGTCGGGGGCATAGCCTAAGCGCAAACCTTCATGGTCGATCCCATCGACTCGTGCCACCAACGCCTCGATCGCCGGCTGCAACGCCGGCGCCGTCGCAGGCTCTATAATCTCCACTTTCGTGGTGTCGACTTTCCCCTTTTCCCATTGCTTTGCCTCTTTCGTGGTGATATATTCTTTGTCCAGAATATACACCTCGGCGTAGGTGTTGACAAAGTATTGCTCATCTTTGCGGCTGAACCGAAAAAGATCCCTCCCGCGCCCCTTGGAGGCTATATTGAAGGAGTACCCGCTGAGGTCCGTCAGTCGCAACGTGTCGCCGGTTACATTGTCGTAGGTGTAGCGAACCCGGAAGTCCTCAAAGTCCATCTTCTCCCTAAAGAAGGTCGATACATGCGGAACCCAACTCCGACTCAACGTGTCTGCCAAAACATTGACATCGACCGTCACCCTGTCGTCGTAGCGTGTCCACACCTCTGTTGGACTATATTTCCCATAGATTGTGGCACTCTTTTGTCCCAACCCCCTCACCCTCGCCGGCATCTCATGTGACTCTGTTACCCCTACCCAGTCCGACCAAGAGAAGTGATGATTACACCCATCGCTAACACTGTCCAATCCCCGAGCATTCGTAAATCGATAGTATGACCGACTCTTCAATACTCGTGGATCTTCCCACCCCGCAAATTTTACCCTCCGATCGGGCGTGAGCATATAGTCCACCATCTTCTCACGAAAGAGGAAAATCGTGTCGAAATATGTAGTCAGTGATGAGTATTCCCGAACGTAGGCCAACAAATGTAGCACCCTGGCGCGGCGATCTTCCACCGTCAATTCCGGAAGCTCCGTAGCCACCTCTGTCATAAAAATCGTGTCGTATACATGGTCTGTAACTTCCATCTCGCGATACCCCAAATATCTCACAGTCACCGGATACTGCTCCGGTTTGATAGCCGGAAGCCGACCCTGCTCACTGGATACACCTATCGTGTGGCCGTTGCAATCAAACACCGTTGCACTCGCCAGTGGCTGCCGACTCAACGAGTCCGCTACCACCATCCGCTGCGACGCCCCATACATTGCCGTCAATGCCATCTCCATCACTATTGCCACTATTATAGCACGATTCATATTTCTATTACTTACATTTCTCGCGCAAATTTAGGCATTTATATTCTTCTGACCCCTCTCTCTTATAAATTATAACATTTTTTTAACACATGTCTTATGATTCCAGCATCTTTCGAAGTCGCTTGCGCGTACTGAAGATACGGCTCTTGATCGTGCCCAATGGCAATCCCATCTTCTCAGCGATCTCGCTATACTTATACCCTGCGATATACATATTGAAGGGCTCCCGAAATTCCTCCGAAAATCCCTCCAACGCCTCACTTATCTCTTTTACGGCGTAGGAATCTTCCGGAGTATCGGCAGCTGACACCTGACTCAAGTTCAGATGATACATATCTTGTGTCGTATCGATAATTGTGGATGCTCTTACTGCTTGACGATAATTATTGATAAATATATGACGCATTATCGTGAAAAGCCACCCCTTGAAGTTGACATTATCTACATATTTCGATTCATTCTTCAGAGCCTTGAGAGTCGTATCCTGCAATAAATCCTCTGCCTGCTCACGATTGGTCGTAAGCTGGTAGGCAAAATTAAACAGATTGCGTTGCAATCCTAACAACCGCTTCTGAAAAGTATTGTTCTCATCCATAACATCAAAAGGAAAAGTGGCTAAAGTCAATACCTCCCTCCCATATCCTTATAACAATCCATACCCCCATTTTGTTCACCACCCCACCTTCCCCCTCTCCTTCCCCGTCTCCCTTCCCGTTCAGTTCCCTTCCAAGTCGCGATAGCTACTGTGTCCGCCGATTCCATCGGCGGATCCCCATCCCCGCGCGGAGCGCTTTTGTCTTCGGGTGGCGAGCGTAGCGAGTCTTTTCCCTTTTTTCCCTCCTCCCTCCCCCTTTTTTTTACTAAAAATTGTTAACTTTTTGCCATTTTGGCAATATTATCCCCGTTTTTACGTTATTTAGATGATTATCATTGGCCTTTTTGGCGTTTTTGATAGATCCTTTATCCCTTTTAGTGCAATTATCTACCCCATCCATATTATGTACCCCGGGCTTCATTATAATGTAGATCTCCCTGAAGAGTTATCTTCCATCCTCGAACAAGACTTCTGGATGCTCGAAAATATCGGTCCTGAAATCGTGGCCAGTGTCACCGAACCAATCAAATTCGCCGCAACCTCCTGGATCTTTATCTTCAAAGGCACTTGTCGTGCTGACATCAATCTCGTCTCTTACGAGATCAAGGCTCCCGCTTTGGTTTGTGTCAAATCAACCCAGATCATGCTGCCTACTTATTTCAGCTCTGATCTCGACGCAACAGTTATCGTTACATCCAAGCGCTTTAGCGAGAATCTGTTCATGTTTATGAACAGTAGCCCCCTCAACGCTATGGTCAATCGGCACCCCGTTGTCCCTATCCCCGAAAATATCGTCCCCCTGTTCAAAGACTTTATCAAGTCAACTCGTGAGATTATCTCCGACACCACCAATCCCTTCGGCTCCCAAGCTCTCCTTTACCAGATGCTCCTATTTATCCACAAAGTAGGTTACAAGTGCTACGAACCCTACAACAATGAGGTCGTGTCTCGTCAAGGTCGCATGTCCGATCAATTCCTCGCCCTCGTCCAAGAGCACTTCCGCAAGGAGAGATTCCTCGACTTCTACGCCGAAAAACTCGATGTAACTCCCAAGCATCTCTCCCGCACCATCAAAAAGCAAACCGGTTACACCGCCGTTGAATGGATAGAACGCTTCGTGATACTCGAAGCAAAGCTCCTGCTGAAATCTTCCAACCTAAACATTCAGCAGATAGCCGATGAACTAAACTTTCCATCCCAGTCATTCTTCGGCAAGTATTTCAAAAAACAAACCGGCATGTCTCCCAAAG
>SFMJ01000020.1 GCA_004553095.1 Bacteroidales bacterium | reverse complement strand
TTATCAGCGATTTTAATCTGTCGCACCACACCAACAGTACCTTCCCGAGCAGTAATATCTGCTTTACAAGTGAGTGAGCCGTCACTTTCCGCTATCAGCATATAGTTGTAAATAAAGCCATTATGTTCCACATTACCATAGAACTTATTGCCATACTTATAGAGACCTCCGGTCATGAACGAAACTTCCTTCTCGGAGACATACTCTTTACCATTGAGAGTAGCCACAGCCTTGATCACGTAGGTATAGTTGGTCTTCTCAAGGAGATCGGTCAAAGCGATAGGGCTGCCGGATGCGCGAGTAAAGTCAGCGGCAGATTTCTCCTTATAATATACAGCGACATCTGCACCGGTAAGAGCCGAAGGAAGACTTACGCTATAAGCCAAGTCGGCAGTAGTCTCAGTAATGTTAGTAGCCTCAAGAGAGATGATAGGAGAGGCAGGGATCTCCACCAGACGCACATTGCGAAAAGAGATCTTTCTATCTTTCCAACCGGCGCCACCCACCGGTGCGAAGCAATACAGCTTATTGCCGGATGTTAATTTGGAAAAGATATCGTCAAACGTATCCTTGATGTTAATGGTTACCTCCTCCCATTGACCGGTGCAGGGGATTTTGACCACCGGTTCAGGTCTTACATCGCCGGAAGACATCTGGATCTTGAAGGTAAGGTTTGCGTTTTCCGGGTCGCATTTCTCTTCAAACTTCAGAAGCCAGCCTGTTTCACTCTGAGCGAATGTGGTGATGTCAAACTGAGTGCCATCGATTTCCCAGCCACCGCCCCACCAGCCATCGTTGTTGACTGTGAAGTCTTTGGAAAAATCTGTTTTATTGTCCTTAGTTGATACAGTGCCTTCCCATGTAGAGAAATTCACCGGGAGTTGCGTCTGATCAGCGGTCAGTTCTTGCCCGCCGTTGTAGACAACATACTCCTTGGCGGATGCAGTCGTCATGGCTGCTCCGACCAGAAATGTTGTTAATAGTAGTTTTTTCATATTGATATTGGTTTATAGTAGATTAACTTATGATTTTCTAATTATTATTTCACATTGACTTTGCGATTGCCTACTACATAGACACCGGCAGGGAGTCCGGCAGTAGCATCCTGAGGCGAAACATTCTTTCTGATGCAAATACCCTGAAGAGTATAAACATCGACCACAGATGCTTGGTTATCGCAGAGGATGTCCTTGACTCCGGCGCCCTCTTCAGTCAGGACTATATTAGCAATGCGTATGCCGGAGGGTTGATAGGGTGCCTTATCCGTCAAACGGAGTGTTTGCTTGCCGGCGGAGAGTTGTAGTGCGATCTCGGCAGTAGTATAAGTAGAGTCATCATTGGGGAGGGAGAATTTGGTTACTTCCGAAACGGGAGTTTCAGCCTCGCCATCAAGACGCATCACCTGCAATTGGGGGTCAAAACGAGATGGTTCGCCATATCCTCCCACAGTAAGGCGCAGAGTATATCTGCCGGATTGGGGCACGTCAAACTGATAATCGGCATACGCACCGGCATTAAATTGGCTGATCTCGATCGGCTTGGCGCAGTCGCTATAAGTGCCGGGATTGAGACCGACATTGAGCGAAGCAACATAATCGACAGCGGGGAAAGTCTCGCCGACGGCATGCCAAAGATTCTTATCGAAATCGCTCATATAGGTATAGATGTAGCCTTGGGTGGAGAGTTGGCGGGGATCATAGCCACGTTGCGGCACGATCAGTCCATAGTTAGGGCCGGTAGCGCTATCGCATGCACCCTTGGCCTTGAACCAGGCATAGCGATAGATCCAATCTGTTGTCTCCAACCACTCGACAGTGCTGATCATAAATGATATCTGCGAAGCGGGAGTCACCAGACTGCTTGTATTCCCCGTATCGGGCCAATAGCAGAACTCGGTAACCCACACCGGCTTGCCATAACGATCATGGAAGGTAGTGGCAAGGTCGGTGAGTACGCCATATCCACCATAGGCATGGATAGCCACGAAATCATAACTGTCAGAGCCAACCAGATTGTTAAATTCGTCAAACCAAGCCGTAGGACTCTGGTAAGGTGGATTGGGAGAATAATTGAGTGCCGGAGCGATGATCTGCAGATCCAGTTCATTGGCAAGTGCCACCAACTCGGGCCACTTCTCGGCAGCCTGTGCCGGTGTCATATTGGCTTGGGCTGTGAAGTTGGGTTCGTTATAGCCCAAGATATACTTGCACTCAGGGTGCTTGCCGACAAATTCGCGGATAGCATCGGCATTATAGTTGGCATTCCATGCCATCGGCACGAACTCGAAATCACCCTCATATTCCAGCACCTGATTGTCGACACCCGTATTAGGGATATTACTCCAGTTGTAATACCAGCTCACACCCGGAGTCAAGACATCCATCTCCACAGCAAGCGAGAAGGAGTTCTCACTCACGCCACGCTTATAACTTTTGGCGGAAACCGATGCCGATACCAGCATCATGGCGGCGATAATCAAAAATATATTCTTCTTCATAATGGAGTATAATTATCGTTTAGCAAAAAAGATTCTATCACTTCTCGACGACACGGAGAGTAGCAGCCTTGCCGCGGCAAGCGGAAGAATTATCGACCCAGATTTGGAAGTCGCCCGGTTCGATCACCGACTTATCGTCGAGATCGTAGAAGGAGAGCATCGAAGCGGGGAGGGTGAAAGTGACAGTGCGAGTTTCGCCCGGGGCGAGAGTGATCTTCTCGAAGCCCTTGAGTTGCTTGATGGGGCGAGCGAGCGAAGCCACGACATCGCGGACATAGAGCTGAGCGACATCGGCGCCCTCCACCTTTCCGGTGTTGGTGACATCGCAAGAGACAGTCACCTCGCCATCGGTGGTCATTTCCTCGGCAGAGAGGCGCGGAGCGCTATATTCGAAGGTGGTATAACTCAATCCATAACCGAAGCAATAAAGAGGATCGAGACCGGCATCGAGCCAGAAAGTGGTGCAGCCGGTAGAGGTCTGACCCGCCTCGTGGGGTATCTCATCGATGAGCATCATCTCGGTGGTGGGGCGTCCGGTGTTCTTAACCGAATAATAGATAGGCACCTGACCCACCATACGCGGGAAGGAGATGGGGAGATGGCCGGAGGGATTGACCTTACCGGTGAGGATATTGGCAAGTGCCGGACCACCCATAGTGCCGGGGTGGAACATAAAGATGATGGCATCGCTGAGTTTCGACTCTTCGGGGAGAGTGATGGGACGTCCCGCCATCACGACAGTGACTATAGGTTTGCCGGTGGCTTTAAGACGGCGGAGCATCTCGGTCTGTGCCCCCGGCAGGGAGATGTCGGCACGACAGTGAGCCTCACCCGAAAGCACAGCCTCCTCGCCGGCGAGGAAGATAATGACATCAGCCTTGGCAGCGGCTTCTACTGCGGCATCCACCCCACTTAGATCTTTCTGACGGCTATAGGTGAGACCCGGAACGTATGTCAGATTCTTGCCGAATGTCTTCTTGAAGGCATCGAGTGGAGTGATGGTCTTATCCTTCTCCATATCGAAACTCCAAGTGCCGTTCTGATCATGATGAGCATCAGCCATCGGGCCTGTGAGTAGCACCTTCACCTTCTTGTCGCCAAGAGGGAGCACACCATTATTGGTAAGGAGCACGGCACTCTCCTCGGCGGTATGGAGAGCCGCTTCGAGGCTTTCGGGGAGATACATCTGCGAGGGGAGTGTAGTGTCTACGTAGGGATGATCGAAGAGGCCGAGGCGATACTTGAGGCGGAGCACATTGCGCACCATCTCATCGACGATCTCGATCGACACCTTGCCGTCAGACACCAATTGCTTCAATTCGTCGATATAGCAATACGCCTGCATATCCATGTCGATGCCGGCATGGGCAGCAAGGTCGGCGGCATCATGCTTATCGGCGGCGACGCCATGATTGATCATCTCGCCGATAGAGTTCCAGTCGCTCACCACCATACCATTCCATCCCCACTCGCCGCGAAGCACATCGCGGAAGAGAAACTTATTGGCAGAGGATGGAACGCCATTAATATCATTGAATGAGCACATGAATGTAGCGCTACCCGCCTTGGCGCAAGCCTCGAACGGGGGGAGGTAAACATCACGAAGGAGCGGACGAGGCAGCCATGTAGTGTTATAATCGCGGCCACCCTCCGAAGCGCCATATCCACAGAAGTGCTTGGTGCACGCCGCCATGGTGCCGGGTTGGCTCAGGTCGTCGCCCTGGTAGCCACGCACAGCCGCAACACCCATCACCGAAGTGAGATAGGGATCCTCGCCATAGCCCTCGGCAACTCGTCCCCAGCGAGCATCGCGTGCAATGTCTACCATCGGCGAGAAGGTCCATCGCACACCCACCGAACTCGCCTCACGAGCCGATATACGACTACCCTGCTCCACCATCTCCGGGCGCCAGGTGGCTGCCTGCCCGATGGGAATGGGGAATATCGTCTTAAAGCCATGGATCACATCGCGAGAGAAGATGATCGGGATGTGGAGTCGAGTATTTTCCATCGCCTCGCGTTGCAACTTATTGACTGTCTCGGCATCAACCTCATTGAGGATCGAACCGATCTTGCCGGCACGAATATCCCGGATCATACCATCGGAATAGCCGGTGCCCGACAGTTGATTGAGCTGACCCACCTTCTCGTCGAGGGTCATCTGCGAAAGAAGCCTGTCGATATTGGCTTCGATCTCGGCATCAGTGGCCGACATGGCGGGAAATGTGGTAATGGCGGATAGACCGGCTATCGCCACAAGTCCACAGATTTTTCTGAATTTTTTAATTATCATGGATAGTAATTTTTATTTCTTATCAAGATACTTATCTCTTGTCAAAGTCCTCCGGGAGGGAGTATACTCTGATAAAGTCGATAGCCATAGTGGCATCTTTCTCCAAATCGGCAGTGATGCGGTCGGCATCGTGGATACCGGTGAAGTCACCTCCGACAGCGAGGTTGAAGAGGATGAAATGGGGCTTGTGGAAGTAATATCCCGGATGCTCAAGATCCCCTGTATTAGAGATATCGATGTCGATATAGGGGGTAGGGATATCATCGACATACATAGCGATGCGATGAGGCGACCGATAGCAATAGAATGTATGATACTTGCCATCTTGGAGGGAGTAAGGAGAGGTTAAGACCCCGGCTTTCTGGATATGGCTGTCGGTGCCATAATGGATAGCGCCGTTGAAGAGTCTGTCTTGAGTGCCGGCGGAAATTCCGTCGCTATGTCCCATCTCGAGGATATCTATTTCGCCACAGCGAGGCCAGGGATTGGTGCGGATATCATCACCCATCATCCAGAAAGCGGGCCAAAGGCCATTGGCAGTGCGAGGGAGTCGGATGTGCGCCACTACCACCCCGTAGGTGAAAGCCTTCTTGCCGCAGGTGTTGACACGCCCCGAGGTGAAGGGCTTATCCTTATATTGTCGACGGCATGCAGTTAGTAGCAGGTTGCCATCCTTGAGACACACATTGTCGGGAGTGTCGAGATAATACTCCAATTCATTGTTGCCGCATCCGGAGCCATTGATTTCGATATTCCATACACTACGATCGAGAGAATCGGCGTTGAACTCATCTCCCCAGATGATGCGAGAGTCACGGAGGTCGGCGCGAAGATATATAGAGTCACGATCGGCGGCGGGAGTCGCCATGGTGCCGCTCACCGACTTGCAGGAGGTCACCGAGAGGGTGAGCAAGAGGGTAGCCGACATATATCGTGATAAAGAGAAGTTCATGGTTGGTAGGTAATTAGGGAGGCAGATAAGATATATCCTATCTACCTTGTGGTGTAGTTGATTATAAAATCACTTTCGAAGAGAGACGACATCCTGAAGGAGTCATGGCATAGATGATATAGATGCCGGAGGGGAGTGAGGATAGGTCGACACGACCGAAACCGGTGCAGACCATTTGTCCGGCAGTGTTATAGATGGTCATCTCGGCGTCGCGGCAGCAGGCGATGCCGGAGGAGATGGTGATCATACGGTCGGCTTCGTCGGCAAAGTCGGTGATGCCGGAGGAATCATCGCCCGGCACTGCCATATAGATAGACTCGTCGGCGGTGCCTTTCTGATAGATCTTCACATAGTTGACATACATAGAAGCCTCTTGACCATTGGCATCGTTGAGGGCGGTGATCTCATCAGCATTGTATATACCGGGGAAATTGCCACCCACAGCCAGATTGAAGAGGATAAAATTTTCTTTATGGAAATAATTCCCGGGCGACCACTCATTGTCGGGTTCGGTGCAGGGGATATCCATTTTGAAATATGGGGTCTGGACGGGCATTTGGTCGAGGTCGATATACATGCTCATCGAGTTTTCATCCCAGATGGCGGTGAAGATATGGAACTCGCCATCCTGGAGGGAGTAGGATTTGGTGGTGTCGCGAGCGTAAGAGGCGTTGGGCCAACCCTGTCCCCAGTGCATCGCGCCATTGAAATATTTTTCTTGATTGCCTGCGGCGAAGGCATTCTGATGCCCCATCTCGACGATGTCAGTTTCGCCACACTTGGGCCATCCCACAGCATCATAATCATTACCCATCATCCAGAATGCTGGCCAAAGGCCGTTGGCAGTCTTGGGCATGCGGATGGCCGCCTCGATCTTGCCATGCTTGAAAGCCACAAGATTCTTGGAGTTGACACGCCCTGAAGTGAAACTCTTGCCACCATAACTCTCACGATGTGCTGTCAGTATGAGACACCCGTTGCCCTTGCCGTCGTCGCCGACATGGACATTAGTGGCGCGGTCGGTATAATATTGCAACTCATTGTTGCCGCCACCGGCACCATTCACCTCGATGTTCCAACGCAATTCGTTGAGTTCATCACCATCGAAGAGGTCTTGCCACACTAATACATAGCCGTCAGTTTCGCCGGTGCCCTCTTGCGAGGATTGACCAAATGCTGTCGCTGCGCTCAACATCATGAGCAGAGAGAGGGTTATGACTGAATATTTCATGATTATGATAGAAGTTTCTTTATGAAGAGTGAAAAGGGTAAGTGTCTTAAGTGTGGTGGGCCGCGGATAGTGCCACCACGGCATAGTCCGCGGCCCGATCAGATAATTGAGAATGGATAAAATATAAATAGTGAACCAACAATTATTTAACCACTTTCATGCTTTTGCTACCCTGACGTGCGATGAAGATACCGTTTTCAGGGTTGTCAACACGAACACCTTGCAAATTGTAGTATACCACGGGGAGGTTCTCGTCGATAGCCACGTTCTGAACGCCTGATTGATCTTCGAGCTGATAGAAGTAGATAGCATCTAAAGCGAGAGTCTGACCTGCCACGCCGCCGGCGAGGAATGAGAGGATGTTACCCTTCCAGCTGGTGGAGGCAGTAGGAACGAATGCGGGATAGATTCTCTTGAGGTCGGCGAAGGAGATGTCGATACCCTGCCAGTCATCGTTGCTCTTGGGGCCGATGGCGGGATATACGGCGCCATTGTCGTTGAAAGCATCGCCGAGCGACACCTTGGCGGGAGTGTTCACACCATCAGCATCGTTGATGACCAGAGCGATAGATGCGGGTGCTGTTGCCGGCGAATAGTATGCCAAGTGGAAACGAGTGTCATCATTCCACCAGCTGGTGTCGACACCGGGATCTGCCACATTGAAGCCTGCGCCCGACCATCCGGCAGTGCCAACGATCAGTGAAATATAGCCGTCAGTCTGGTCGCCTACACCGGGGAGTGAAGAATCGCCGGCACTGAAGGTGTTATCCCAGATCCAGAAATTGCGTTCCATGTCGTTGGGACCGGCTGCGGTGATTGTAGCACCTTGCGCGGCAAATTGAGCCTCGGCTGATGCATCGAGCGAGATGGTCATCACCTTAGTGACTTTACCCTTGGCGAGAACGGTTTCTACTGTCGGATCGCAAGTGTATTGTGCTGAAGCAGTTGTTGCGACGAGTGCCATAGCGGCGAGAATAGTCATTTTTTTCATAATGATTTAGATTTTATGAGTTAAACAAAATTTGATTGTACGATTTGGTTGGATTTTTGTGAGTTATATATTTCTTGGGGGGCCTCCCCCCGATGGATCAATAACCTGCGTTCTGATCCATCGGGTTGAGGTTGATTTCTTCTGCGGGGATGGGGAAAAGTTCGCATTTTCCTTTGATGAAGTTAGCCATTTCGGCGCGAGCCTCTTGCGATTCGTTTTTGCCGTAAGATCCGTTGTCACGGTCCATCACATCGTAGGCGATTCCCCAGCGTACGAGGTCGAACCAGCGGTGACCCTCCATGGCGAGTTCTACGCGGCGTTCATGGCGGATGGCGGCGCGGAGATCGTCGGTAGTGCCGGTATAAGGACCGTAGGGGAAGGCAGGGAGCACTGTTGAGGGGTCGGCAGAGCAGCTGCGAGCGCGACGGCGCACCTCCTCGAGTGCCCACTTGGCGGCGTTCAAATCCTTGCCACTCTCCAAGGCTGCCTCGGCATAGAGGAGAAGCACGTCGGAGGCACGAATGAGTCGATAGTTGAGCGGCGATCGGCTGTCATGATCGATCGGCGGGAAGACACCATCCTCTTGATAGCAAGTCTTGTTGTTGTAATAGCAAGAGCCGAGGTAGTTGACTTCAATCTCTTCTTGAGCCGCAGCACTCGGCACGCCGATAGTGGCTTGCAAACGAGGGTCTCCGGCTTCAAATTCGTCGTAGAGATTTTGGGTCGGATGATTCCATCCCCAACCCTTCTGCTGACCCATCTCCGAGGCGCGAGGACGTGTCAGTATCGTAGTGAAGGTGCCGCGAGTGAAACCAAAGCCCTCACCATAGTCGCTGGTAGGCTCTGCCATGTATTGAATCTCGAAGACACTCTCCGGACCATTCTCGCCGGCAAGGGTGAAGTTGTCGGAATATTTCGGGCAGAGGGTGTATTCCTTGCCATATTGCTGCTCGACGAAGGTCTTGCCCCAAAGATAGGCGTTGTCGTAGTCTTTGTGATAGAGATACACCTTGCAGAGCATGGCTTGTGCGGCACCCTTGGTGGCACGACCCAGGTCGGCATCGGCATATTTCGATTTGTTCCAGAGGAGTGATTCCGCCTTGAGCAGGTCGGCGATGATATGCTCATATACCTCATCGGCTGTGGCACGCGGTTGCTTCCACTTGTCGGAAGAGTCGATGACAAAATCTACCATCGGCACACCCCCGAACACCCTTACCAACTGAAAGTAGTAGAAGGCACGCATGAAATATGCCTCACCCAGCAGACAGTCTCTACGCTCTTCGCTCAGAGACTCATCAAGTTCGATACCGGGCACCTCCTGCAGCGCAAGGTTGCAACGGGCGATTCCCTGATATTTGGCGCGATAATAGTCGAGCAGGATAGCATTGTTGGCATTGACTTTGAAGTTGTCGATGTCGTAAGCATCGAGACCGTCGGCTATGTTCTGTCCACCCTTCAGAGCGTCGTCGGAGGCTATGTCTCCGATGAACCACTCTGAGAAATATGAATGATTATATTCCCAAGCCAAGGGAGTGTAGCAGGCATTGACAGCCTGGACAGCCACCTCTCCACTGGTGTAGAAGTCGTCGAAATCCTGTGTGCCGGGTGATTCCTCTTTGAGCCAATCATTGCAAGAGGTCAAGGAGAAACTGAGCATCAGCGCCGGCAGTATAAAATATTTAGTTTTCATTGTGGTAGAGGATATTAATAAGTGATGTTAACACCGAAGATGAATGAACGAGATTGAGGATAGTTGCCATAGTCGACACCGCCGCTGACTTCGGGGTCGAAGCCCTTGTAGCCGGTGAGAGTGAAGACATTGCCGGCCTGCACATAGAAGCGGCATTTGGTAAATCCGGCACGCGAGATGAGTTTCTCGGGGAGTGAGTAGCCGATCTGAAGGTTCTTGAGACGGAAGTAAGCACCATTCTCGAGGAATCTGTCGGATACGTAGTAGTTGATCGAGTTCTTGGGGTTGGGGATAGATCCATTGGGGTTCTCCTCGGTCCAGGCATCTTTCATCACGGGGGAGAGCACGGAGGTGGTGCCGTTGCTTTCGAGGCGGTGGCGCATCTGGTTGTAGATCTTATTGCCGGCCACACCCTGGAAGAAGAGCTGGATGTCAAAGCCTTTCCATTCGGCGCCGAGGTTCAAACCATAGTTGAACCAGGGGATTGAGCTCCCTAAGTCGACACGGTCGTCGTCGCTGATGCGTCCGTCGCCACTGTTGTCGATATATTTGGCATCTCCGGCATGGAAGGGACAGTCGGCGGCTGTGTAGCCCTTCAGATAGTCGAGTGCTTCCTGATCGGTGCGATATACTCCGGCATATTGATAGCCCCAGAAGTAGTAGAGGGAGTGACCCTCATCCACCACCTGCACGTTGTTGTAGTTGGTGTAGATGGGCGAGCCGCCGTTGAGTTTGAGGAGCTCGTTCTTGATGAAGGAGAAGTTACCGCTCACGTTGTAGTTGACGTTGCCTACATGGTTGCGGTGTTCGAGGGTGATCTCGATACCCTGGTTGCGAACCTTACCGACGTTGGCGGTAGCGCTATAGCGGTTGCCCACATGAGCCGGAGCGGTGACACCCATCAGCATGTCGTTGGTGTCGCGGATGAATCCCTCGACCGTACCGGTGAACTTATTCTGCCAGAAGCCGAAGTCGATGCCGACGCTCCATTGCTCGGTATTCTCCCAGTGGCCGCCACGGTTCACCCATGTCAGCACCGTAGCACCCGGGGCGAGGGCTTGATCCTTGCCGAAGACGTAGTCGACGAATGTCGGTCCGGAGTTGAAGACATTGAGCATAAAGGCATTGTCGGAGATAAGGTCGTTACCCACCTGACCCCATCCGAAACGGAGTTTGAGGTTGCTCAGGTTGGTGAAGTCTTGCATGAATTTCTCTTCGCTGATGCGCCATGCCAAGGCGAAGGAGGGGAAGTAACCCCAAGCATTTTCGGGGAAGCGGCTCGAACCGTCGGCACGGAAGTTGACCGTCAAGAGGTAGCGATCGTCGTATGCATAGTGTATACGACCGAGCCAGGAGAAGCGACGATTGCGCGACACGGAGTCGGCGGGACGCCCGAAGTCTTCGGTGACTTGCGAGAGATACCAGTTCTTCTCCACCGGGTTGATGATGTTCGCACCGCTGTTGCCGATGCTGTAGTAGTCATATTGTTCTACGGTCTGACCCACCATGGCTTGCAAGTAGTGCTTGTCGGCAAAGGTGTGAGTATAGGTCAGGATATTGTCGACATTCCAGCTGAATATACGAGCCATCGACGAACTCAGGAAGTTCTTGGTGCGCTTGTCGTATGCGCTCACTTCGTAAGCCTCGGCAAATGATTTGTCGGTGGCGAGTCGATAGTCGAAACTGTAAGATGAGCGGAATGTGAGGTCGCTGATGGGTTGAATCTCTGCAAATACATTGCCGACCCAGCGCTCATTGCGCGACTTGGGATGTGAGTATTCCACCATGCTCAGAGGGTTGGTGACGTTTTTGAAGTTCGAACCGGCTGAGATGCCACCGCTCAGATCTTTGCCGTTGCGATTGACCGATCCTTCGGGATAGCGGGTCGGATCCCAGGGGGCCATAGCGAAGGCTGCCGAGAGGATGTTGGCTCCGGCACTCTCCGAGTTGTCACCACTTTCGTAGGCATTCTTGGCTGTCGAGGCGGAGAAGGAGAGGTTCTCTCCTACTTTGAGCCAGTTGGTCACCTTGTATGTAGTGTTGAGGCGTGCTGTAAAGCGGCTGTAGTCAGAGCCGATGATCGTACCCTGCTGGCCAAACCAACTTCCCGACAACGAGTAAGTCAACTTTTCGGTGCCTCCATCTATAGAGAGGTGATAGTTCTGGATCATTGCATCGCGGAACACCACATCTTGCCAGTCGGTGTCGACAGCACTATAATCGAAACCGGTGGGATTGGTCTGTGGATCATATACTGTAGGATAGTAGGGAGAGGCTCCGACGCCTTGGAATGTTTTGAGCCAAGCGTTAAATCCCTGTTCTTTATACATTTTCTTGGCGCGAGCATTACCATTGATAGCCACGTAAGTGTCGGCAAAGTCGCGTGAATTCATCACGTCGAGTTTGCGCCAGCGTGACTGAACGCCGACATAGGCATCGAGCGAGATGGTGGCGCGCTTGTTGGTCGAACCGTTCTTGGTGGTCACCAACACGACACCATTCGCACCGCGAGCACCATAGATGGCTGTGGCAGAGGCATCTTTAAGGATCTCTGTGCGCTCGATATCTCCGGGTGCCAAGAAGTCGATATTGTCGGTAATCACACCATCCACTACATATATAGGAGAACTGCCATTGACCGAACCGACACCACGGATGCGCACCTCGGCACTGTGGCCGGGGCGTCCGGTAAGCGAATTGACGGTCACACCGGCTGCCTGGCCCTGAAGGGCATTCGCCAATGATGCCGCCGGTGTCTTCTTCAAGTTGTCGGCAGCTACCGAAGATACCGAACCGGTGAGGTCGCTCTTCTTCATGGTGCCATATCCCACCACGACTACTTCGTCGAGTTGGTTGGATGACTCCATCAAGATATCAAGTTTTTGCGACTCATTAATAACTTTACGCACGGGCGTACACCCGACGTAGGAGAACTCAATCGTACTCCCGGGACTGACTACAATCTCATACTTACCGTCGATGTCGGTAACAGCGACGTTGTTGGTCCGCTTACCCAGATCGCGAACGTATGCTCCGATCAGTGGCTCCTGATCGTCGGCTGAGATCACTGTTCCGGTCACCTTCAGCTGCGCTGTCGCTGCCAAGGTCGATACCATCAACAATAGATAAAGCACTACGTTTCTCATGCTATTCACTTTAATTTATATTAGGTTAAATATTTTCAAATTCGATCTCGAAAGGCTCGTAAATGGCTATCTGACGATAACCACGTTGCAAATTTAAGTATCGCGCGGGGTATTTGTCAAGTATTTTCCCTCACAATTACTCTACAATATAATTTTTATAACTCTACAATAACTCAACAATATAATGTTATTTTCCTGTTTTTCAGTTTGTTAAAACAAATATGTTATATAACATATTTTTTACAAAACTATATTTTGCCGATTTTCCTTAACTTTGTATCGGATAGTCGCATATTTCCGGCTTCAATCTCTAAATATTACGAAAATGATCATCGGTTATGACGCATAATAAACATCTATCTATACATCAGTTTCTGGTATTGATGATACTATCATCGATATCGTTCGGTGCGTTTGCCAATTTCCCGACGGTGGTCAATTTCTCGCGCAAGACCTACGCCGGCGGATCGCAGATATGGGATATCTCACAAGATTCGATAGGGAGGATGTATTTTTGCAGCAATAGCGGCTTGTTAGTGTTCAATAGTCGCACTTGGCATCAACACACTCTTCCCTACGGCACTACCCCACGCAGCTGTATGATCGATGAGGAGGGTCGAAGACTTTATATCGGCTCGTCGGAGGAGTTCGGCTTTTTCGACATCGACGATATGACCCACACGATGACCTATCACTCACTCTCCGGGGCTATGCATCAGAAGGTGGGTACTTTCAAAGAGGTGTGGAATATCTTCAAGCATGGGCAAGATGTTTGGTTTCAGTCGGATAAGGTAATCTTCCGCTATACTCCCGGACATGATATCAAGACGATAAAATTGCCGTCGCGTATTCAGACTTCCGAGATGGTCGGTGGGCGTTTTTTTGTAGCATTGGAGAATAATGGTCTCTATGAATTGAAAGGGAGCCGACTGAATCGCCTCACCGACGATAACACCTTCCGCAATAAGAAAATTATCAAGATCTTCCCCTGGGGCAAGGATCTGATGGTAGTCACAGAGCGTAACGGTCTCTATCAAGTGGTGGAGGGAGTTACCACACCATTTGCCACTGACATAGACCCCTTCTTAAAGGAGAATCAGATATTCTGCGCTGCCATCAAGGATCAGAAGATGGCTTTTGGATCAGTTTATAATGGTCTGATAGTCAAAGATATGTCAAATGGCGATGTGAAGTATGCCAATATGGCGACCGGTTTGCAAAACAATACTATTCTGTCGATGCAATTCGACCGCGATAACAACCTCTGGCTCGGACTCGATGATGGCATCGACCTGGTCAATCTAAACTCTATATACTCCAATCTGGTAAGTTCTCCACATCAATATGGTGCCGGATATGTGTCTCTTCTGGTGGGAAATACCCTCTATTTAGGCACAAATCAAGGTCTCTATATGATGGCTTATCCCCCACGTTTGCAGTCTGAGACGCCCAAATTGCCGATGCTGATCCCGGGTCAGATATGGGATATATGTAGCGTCGACAACAACATATTCGTGGGGAGCGATGCCGGTCTGTATATAGGAAGAAGCGGCACATTTAGCCGCGTGGAGAATATCGGCGGTGTCTGGTCGTCTCAGCAGATGAAGAAGCACCCCGACTATGTTTTGGTCTCTACCTATGATGGCTTTTACCTGATAAGGCGTGAGGCGGGTAGGTGGAGTAATGTCGGCAAGGTGGCGGGATATTCCGATATCGGTGGACATTTCCTTCAGGACAATAATGGCAATATATGGATAAGTCACTGGCTAAAAGGAATATACTGTCTCACCATCGATCCGACTAATTGTAAAATCACGGCTTCGCAGTTCTATAATAAAGAGAGTGGATTCCCCACCAACCACAATATATCAGTGGCAGATATCGATGGCAATCTGATCTTTAGTTCTGATGGTGGCTTTATGCGCTTTGACGGCAAGAATTTCAATTATGCTTCGGATCTCGGAAGTATGTTTGCCGTCTATGGTCCGGCACGTCTCATCCAGGCACCCAACCGCGATATATGGTGTATCTCCGAACATAAACTGTCGGTAGCATCCAAGTCGGCTTCGGGTGGCACGGTGGTCGATTCGGTATCCTATTCCTCGATTTCACCTCACCTGATCCCCGGCTTTGAGCATCTAAATTTCATCTCTAATCATCATCTCATCGTCTCTTCGCAAGATGGTTTCTTTGATGTCAATCTTCAGCACTCTGCCAAGCAGGTGAAAGCCCCCAAGGTGATCATCGATCGTATCTATACCAATGGCGATTCTCTCTTGATGAGCGCCGGATTCGATGGGGTGATAGCCCCTCTGAGCATCGACTATGCTTGCAATTCACTTCGCTTTGAGTTCGTTTCGCCCGAGTATAGCGATGAGGAGGTGATGGAGTATAGTTATTATTTGGAGAATTATGAGCCGGTGTGGAGTGCATATTCCCACAATACGTCTAAGGAGTATACCAAACTGCGCGAGGGTAATTATATCCTGCATGTCCGAGCCCGCAATATGTTGACTCGCGCCACTTCGGAGTGCACTCTCCGGTTCTCTATCCGCGCCCCATGGTATCGGTCGATGATGGCATATATCATCTATGCCATCATCACTGCTATCATATTGATAGTCATCTACTTCTATGGGCGTCGACAGATCCGCCGTCAGCAGAAGCGCATCAGCGATCGCAAGGAGGCGGAATTGGAGGAAATGAGGCGTAAGGCCCAAGAGGAGGCGCTACAGAAGGATTATAAGATCGCCGAACTCAAGGGGCAACAGTTGGAACAGGATATCAAGCATAAGGCGGAGGAACTCTCCAACCTGACCATGAACGTGGCGCGCAAGAATGAGATGCTCTTGGAGATCTCGACACAGCTCAAGAAAATCCAGCAGACGCAATCGCAGACGGAGTCCAATCGTCGCATCTCACGTCTCCAAGACTTGATACGCGAGAACATCAGCCATGACGATGATTGGCGCAATTTTATCCATAATTTCGATGCCGCCTACGAGGGATTTACCAAGAAGTTGCTCGCCAAGCATCCCGACCTGACCATGACCGAGCTGCGCGTATGCTGCTACCTCAAAATGGGGCTCTCGAGCAAGGATATCGCTCCCCTCTTCAATATCTCCTTCCGCAGCGTCGAGATGACCCGTTATCGCATCCGCAAAAAACTAAACCTCGAACGCCCCGACAAACTCATAGACTACCTCCGCCAGTTCTAAGAGGTTGCCGACGGGTTATTAATGATTTTGTGTAATGAAGCGTGTTAAGGCTAAATATTATTGGTTGGGGGGCAGTGTCGCTATTGTGATCGCCCTCTTGGTGTGGGGGTCTGCCTATATCTCCCGCCTGCATTCTTATTCTGATGAGGAGATACAAAACCTCTTCGCCAAGGGCCTGCATGCCGTCGAACAGGATGACGTGGTCGGTGCTTTCTCTCATCTGCAAAAAGTCATAGATGCCACCGCCGATGGCCGCGATGAGGATACTCACTTCGAAGCTACTGTATATATGGCACTCATTTTCACCGATATGGGTCAACTCGATGAAGCTTATTCCCTAATCAA
>SFMJ01000158.1 GCA_004553095.1 Bacteroidales bacterium | reverse complement strand
GTACTTAAAGTGTCAACAGCGGAAATTTGTGCAACTGCGATTTAAGACAGGTGGATTTTGTCCATCATCCGGACATTTAACATTAGTTATTACACAACTACCTTGGTTTGTTGAATCATCGCAGTTTTGATCTGTGTTTGTACATGTGCCTTTGTTGATTGCAGACGAACAACTTAATGTGTTGTTGGAACATTCGGTTGTGTTTGTGGGTGCGTAAGCGATCGCAGATTCTCCTGCCGGGAGAAGCATGAATTGAGTTTCTTGGTCGAACTCTTGAGGATCCAGAGTCTCGATAAACTCAAAAATCTTTCGTCTTTTGTCCATAATTAAAAAATTAATAAGTTAAACATAAAAGCCCATCATAGAGCTACATCGCAAAATTAATCATAAAAAAAAGAAGAATGCAACAAAAGGTCGTAAAAATCGACTCGCCGACCGATTTGTAACTATATGAAAATCAATGAGTTAAAATGTTAATAAATGTAAAATTCTCGCCAAATTTGTAATGTGTTGATTATCAGTAAAATGAGATTTTAGTGCAAAATGTAGAATTAGCTGACGCTGAGGTTGAGTTGGTTTTTTACCAATTTCCAGTAGTCGCCACGGAGGGCGAGGAGCTGGTCGTGTGTGCCCTGTTCGCTGATCTCGCCATCTTTGATGAATACGATGCGGTCAGCATTCATCACGGTGCTGAGGCGGTGAGCAGCGATAACGATGGTTTTCCCTCGGCCGATGTCGCGGATGTTGTCGGTGATGGTCCGTTCGTTGTTGGCATCGAGCGATGATGTGGCTTCGTCCAAGAATAGGATGTCGGGGTCTTTGTAGAGTGCACGGGCTATCATGAGCCGTTGCTTCTGACCTCCGCTCATCTCGATGCCCGACACCCCTATGCGGGTGTTAATGCTCATCGGTAGCTTTTCGACGAAGTGGCGAAGACCGACTGTCTCGAGCATCTGCAGAGCCCTCTCCTTATCGGGAATCTCGTCGCTCAGGGCGATATTCTCAAGGATGCTGCCGGTGAATATCTGTCCGCTCTGCATCACGACTCCACAGTGTCTCAGCCAGTCGCTGTTGTCGACCTCTGCCACCGGCATTCCGCTGAGCAGGAGCTCTCCCTTGGCAGGCACATAGAAGCCGAGCATGAGTTTGATAAGTGTGGTCTTGCCGCAACCACTCTCCCCGACCAGTGCGGTGGTCTTGCCCGCTTCTACTTCGAGCGAGAAGTCTTTGATGACGTATGGAGACCCGGCACCGGGATATTTATACCATAGATGGCGCAGGGAGATGGATGGCTCGCTATATTTGCTGTCGCCTCGCTGCAGGCTGTCGTCGGTCATCACTTCGTCGATGCGCTCGTAGGATAGGAGTGCATTCTGCACCGAGAGGATCATAGATGATAGTATGTTGAAGGGTTGTGCCAACCGTCCGGTGATATATCCCAAGGTCATCATGATGCCCATGGTCATATCCCCTTCTATCACCATCGCCGCACTGATGCCGGTGACCAATAGCCCCTTGATGTTGCTGATCATATTGCGACCTCCGCTGTCGTAGAGGTTGATCCATGCCCCTTTGAGCGAGGTCTTGTTGAGGCGGCGCTGTATTTGTTGCCATTTGCCCAGCCTGACATCTTCAGCGTTGTTGACCTTGATCTCCGGCATGCCGTTGAGCATCTCGTAGGCGTTATTGCGATTGTCGGCAGCATCGGTGAAGTAGGCAAAGTTGAGCGATTTGCGCCGGCTCAGGAAGAGCATACTCCATCCCAATTCGATCAGCGAGAGGATGACGAAGATCCCGAAGATCAGTGTGCTGTAGTGGCATAGGAGGATGGAAAATACCACTAAGTTGAGGAGCATAGACAGCATCGTGTTGGGGAAGGATACCAAGAAGTCCTTGATCGCCGACTGGTCGCCTATCTTTTGAATAAATTCCGAACTTACGCGGCGGTCGAAGAAGGAGAGGGGAAAGCGCGTGAGTTTCTTAAGGAAGTCACTCACCATGCCTATGTCTATGTTCAGCCCCAATCGAGTCAGGATGATATTGACAATGCCGGAGGATACGAGGCTTCCGGTCATCATCGCCAATTGACCCAAGAGGAGTGTCATGACCAGCCCGAGGTCTTTGAGCCCGATACCCTCGTCGATAGTGGTGCGTAGCAATAGCGGTACGCAGAGGTCAGCCCCCATGATCAGCAGAGACATCAGTATGATCATCAAGAAACTCCGTTTGTGCCGAAACATTACATTCCCTACGTAGGCAAACATCCTCTTCAGAGGACTTGAACTCTCATATTCCCGTTCGGCAAATGTCTCGTTGGGCTCGGCAAGGATGGCGATGCTCTTTTTGTCTCCCTCCGGGATCCAATAACGGGAGAAGTCTTCGGTGCTGTATGTCACCTTACCTCTCGCCGGGTCGGCTATATGCCAGCGATTACCTTTGTTGCTAATCTTATAGAGCACTACGAAATGTTTCTGTTGCCAATACAGGATGGCAGGAAGAGGCATGCGTCGTGCCTCTTCCATATTGATCCTTACTGGCGCCGAGTCCATGCCGACAGACGCCAAGCAGAGGGTCATATCCTTGATCGACATCCCCAAGCGGCTCAGATCTGAATGTTCGCGTATATAGGATAGTGGCACGCGCTTCCCATAGTGGCGTGCCATCATTCTTATGCAGGTCAATCCGCAGTCTGATTGCTCAAGTTGTCGATAGCATTTAAACATTATATAACACTCTAATTAAATTACTCTATAGATTTAACCATCTTTTACTTCAGTGCGCCGGAGTCGCCGGTTGAGACATCGCCGGCATCGATGTTGCTGTTGGTTCGCTTGCCGTAACTGATAGTGTATGATAGACTTACAGTGACTTGTAGCGGCCATGACGAGCCCCAATCGTTGTAGGAATAATTGGGCGAATTATAGTTCGACCATGATTTGACTTTGCTTATTATGTTGCTGACACCTACTGAAGCATATAGGTCTTTTATACCCCAAGACAATGAAATACTCAGTTGGTCATTGTTCCTCGATTCTGTCATAGAGAAGACACTCAGACTCGGTGTCGATTTCCTATATCTTACATCGGCATTGAAGTTACCAAATTGATACGAGGCACTTGCATCTATTTGGAAGGATAGTTTGTCTCGTTTCATATCACCTCCAATTTTGCCATAATCCAAGGAGGGATGAATATTGACAGTCAATTTGTTTTTTAAAAATCGTCCTGTCAGATCGAGTGA
>SFMJ01000019.1 GCA_004553095.1 Bacteroidales bacterium | reverse complement strand
TGCCGCTGAGAGCCTCGGACTCGGCACTTGCTATCTCGGCACCGTTACCTACAACGCCGCTATGATCTCCAAGACTCTCGACCTCCCCGACCTCTGCATCCCGGTGGCTTGCATCACTATAGGTTGGCCCGCCGAAGAGGGAGTCGAAACCGAACGACTTCCCCTCGCTGCCGTGGCACACCACGAGAAATATCGCCCCGATAGCGATGCCGATATCTTGGAGCAATTCAAAGCCAAAGATGAATATGCCCCCAACCGCAAATTCGTCGAAGAAAATGGCAAAGAGTCCTTGGCTCAGGTCTTCACCGACATAAGATACCCGCGACAAATGAACGAAGACTTCTCAGCCACGTTCCTCGCCCTGCTCCGCGAGAAGCAATTTCTGAAATAACTCGACCATCCGACATATTATTGCAAAAGAGCGCGCTCGCAAGAACGCGCTCTATCTTTATTGTTTATCTTCGAGCAAATCGGGCCGCAGGCGACGGGTGCGCTCCAATGCCTGCTCATATCGCCACTCGGCGATCTTCGCCTCATGCCCCGACAGAAGGATATCGGGCACACGCCATCCCTTATACTCGGCAGGGCGAGAATATACCGGCGGCGCCAACAGTCCATCCTGAAACGAATCGGAGAGGGCAGACTGCTCATCGCCAATCACCCCCGGAAGTAGACGCACCACAGCATCAGCCACCACAGCACCCGGCAACTCGCCTCCGGTCAGCACATAATCGCCGATCGAGATCTCGCGTGTGATAAGATGCTCACGTACCCTCCAGTCGACTCCCTTATAATGCCCGCATAGGATTATTACATTCTCCAAGAGCGAAAGAGAATTGGCTATCTGCTGATTGAACTGCTCCCCATCAGGTGTCATAAATATCACCTCATCATAGTCACGTTCTGCCTTGAGAGCAGAGATGCATGCATCGATCGGCTGTATCTGCATCACCATCCCCGCCTCCCCTCCGAAGGGATAATCATCCACCTTGCGATGACGACTCGTGGTGTAATCACGAAGATTGTGCACATGTATTTCAGCGAGTCCCTTGTCCTGGGCACGCTTCAAAATCGAACTTCCGAAGAAAGCCTCAAGCATCTCCGGCACGACGGTGAGTAGGTCAATTCTCATATCAGCCAATTATGGATTATGTATTGTGAATTATGCATTATACATTATGCATTACACATCAATTCAGCTGCAAAGTTAGCAAAAAAAAAGAGTGTATCAAAACCGAAATTTTGATACACTCAGGCATTATGGAAAAGTATTTATTAGTCGATTTCCTCGTCAGCTTCGAAGCCACCCATCTCGCGGATAGCATTCTTAAGCATGGTGTACTGCTGGAAGAGGTGGTTTACGGGCACCTCGCCGACAGTGTAGTCGTGCATCGGGCTCTTGAGGAAGAAGCTCAAGAAGCGCTGAGTGCCATAACGGCCGGCGCGCATAGCGAGGTCGCTGAGCAATACGAGGTCGAGGCAGAGGGGAGCAGCGAGGATAGAGTCGCGGCAGAGGAAGTTGATCTTGATCTGCATAGGATAGCCCATCCAGCCGAAGATATCGATGTTATCCCAACCCTCTTTGTTGTCATTGCGAGGAGGATAATAGTTGATACGCACCTTGTGATAGTATTGAGTATCTTCGTCATTGCCATGGCCATAGAGGTCGGGCTGCTTTTCGGGCACGAGGATGCTCTCGAGAGTAGAGAGTTTAGACACCTCTTTAGTACGGAAGTTAGCGGGCTCATCGAGCACGAGACCGTCGCGGTTGCCGAGGATATTGGTAGAGAACCAGCCGCTCAGACCGAGGCAACGAGTGCCGATGATGGGAGCGAAACCTGACTTCACGAGAGTCTGGCCGGTCTTGAAGTCCTTACCTGCGATAGGCATACCGGTCTTCTCAGCGAGTTCCCACATAGCGGGGATGTCTACTGTAGTGTTGGGAGCACCCATGATGAAGGGGCAACCCTCAGAAAGTGCAGCGTAAGCATAGCACATAGAAGGAGCGATATGATCCTTGTCGTCAGCCTTCATGGCAGCCTCAAGAGCAGCCACTGTGCCATGGATCTTCTCGTCAACGGGCACATATACCTCAGTAGAAGCAGCCCAGAGCACTACTACACGCTCTACACCTGTAGTAGCCTTGAAATTGCGGATATCTTCACGGATCTGCTCGGTCATATCCCAACGATCCTTAACCTGCTTTACATTGTCGCCATTAAGACGCTTTGCATAGTTATGGTCGAAAGCAGCCTTCAAAGGCTTGATAGCCTCGAGCTCCTCCTTAACAGGGTTGATATCTTTCTCCTTGAGCACCTCAGCATTGATCGCAGACTCGTAGGCGTTGGCAGGATATACATCCCATGCGCCGAATACAATGTCATTGAGATCTGCCAGAGGCACGATGTCCTTGTAGTGGAGATACTTCTTATCCTCACCGCGTCCTACGCGGATCTTATCATACTGAGTCATCGAACCGATAGGCTTTGCCAGACCCTTGCGAGTCATCAGGACACCGGTCATGAATGTTGATGATACGGCACCAAGACCTACCACCATAACACCAAGTTTACCCTTGGGTGCTTCTGCTTTTTTTGTAGACATAATTTCTTTAAAATAATGTTTTTGTTGTTTCTTTTTCTAATCTAATATGTCTCTCCCTTGCCTATATATATGATTTATCTGTTGTTTTTAAGTCTAATACATAGCGATATGAATGCATGCCGAAGCACACATCAGGGAAAAACGACGTAAAATTACCTTGAAATTCCCATTCTGCAAAGAAATTTCATAAAAAATTAACACCCGATTTCTTAAAAATTGTTAAGACATTCCCATATTGCTTAATATGTGTTAATATTACCCAGTATTTAGAAATCTGTGTTAATTAGTTATAAGTAGGCTTATGGCAGAATTTTGACCAATTCGTCCAATTTTTGGACCATATTGGGATGTGTCTGTGCATCCTCTTCTGAGGTCCATCCCTTCCCTTTAATCCATAGCACTTGGCAACCGATCGACTCCGCCGGAACGATATCCTTGCGATAGGAGTCTCCTACCACGAGGGTCTCTTCAGGTTTCATACCAAGAGCCTCGACACCGAGGGCGAAGATGCGTGGATCAGGTTTGCGGACACCCACTACAGCGCTCTCGACGATAGTCTTGAAATACTTGTCGATGCCGAAGTCGGCAAGCACGCTCTCCACATTGCCATAGAAATTGGACACGAGCACCATCGGATAGCGTGGGGTCAACTGTTCGAGCACACGCTTCGAGGCTTCGACATGGCTTCGTGCCGAAGCATAGCAAGTTTCGGCGATCTCCCGGCTCTTCTCCTCCACGACATCTGCCGCGATGTCGCCATGCTCGGCGAGCCATTGCAACTCGATCTGCATCTTGATGAGCATCATATCGCGGAAGGTATGGTGAGGCAAGATATGTTTCACGCGTGCCAATTCGCGCTCGGCATAGACATAGGCATCGCGGAATACATTCTTATCCACCACTACTCCGGCCTGCTGATAGGCCGACCATATCACCTCGCTCCAGTGGTCGCCACCCGAGTCGAGAGTACCTCCATAGTCGAAGAGGAGGCCGCGGATCTTTGTAGCATCAATATTCATAATCAGGGTCTTGAAGGCGTTGATTCATGGTGCGACAGATGCGTTCGTGGCGCACCATCATATACACCAATATAATATTAAGCACAGTGAGCTCGAAGGCGAAATAGAGCCAGGGCATCCTCAGCACCAAGATAGCCACGAAGAGGGCGATGGTGCGAATATTGAAGGAGAGGATATTGGTATATTTCATCAGAGGGAGGCTCAAGGCGCGGAACTCATCGCGAAATTTCTGGGGGATCTCACCGCTGAAGCGGGCACGGAGAGATGCGCGCAACTCCTGCATGCGAGGAGTACGATTCTCCTGTCCTACAGTATAATTGAGATAGAAAGTCATCACGAGCTTGCTCCAGAAATTCTTGCCCCACGACAAGGCGGCATACTTCTCCTTGAGTTCGGAGGTGGAATCGAGTTCGCTACCCTCCTTGCCGCGAAGGAAGAAGAGGTGGAACTGACGGTAATAGTCAGCCATAGCAGCCTGCACGGCGTGGCAGACTCCGGTGACGACAGCCATCACCCAGATCACCCAGTGATGATCTATAAAGAATGTGGAAGTGACAACCTCGCGAAGGCAGATTGCCACATAGATGGCGGCAAACCAGAGGTCGCCGCTGATACCATCCAAGATGCGACCCACACGAGAATACTGACCTGTCATGCGAGCCAACTGCCCGTCGGCGCTATCGAAAGAATCTGCCCAGATCAGCAAGAGCGCACCGGCGATATTGATCCAGAGATTGTCGAAATAGAAGCAAACGCCGGCACCGATCCCGAGGAAGATCGAAGCAATGGTGATGACATTGGGTGTAACGCCAATTTTGCGTGCGAGCAGAGCCCAGGCATAACCGATAGGACGATAGAAATAGAGGTCGATATGTTCCTCCGTATCCATCGACTTGAGCGAGGACTTAAATTCCGACTTAATCTTTGATGTTTTATCTTTAACTTTCATATTCTAAAGGAGTTGCTGTGTAACACAAGAGTTTAAGGAACGCGCTCTAACTGATATAAGAGATATATCGGTCGAGGGCACGGCGCAGGGGAGCGATCCGAGCCACAGCGGTTTCGAAGAGAAGGGAACCGACCAGGGCGCAAATGATGCCGCACATCACATCGATGATATAATGATGAGACGAATATACGGCAGTCAGCCAAATACCGAGAGTCACCACAGCCAGGAGGATAATCCAGAGGCGAGGGGCTTTGAATCGGATGGCATATATCAGCGCCACGAGGGTATATGCAGAATGGAGCGAGGGGAGTGCGGCAAAGACATTGGCATTGCGCGAATAGAGGAGATGGAAGATATTCAGTCCGGTCATCTCGTCAAATCGTCCGAGACCTGCCACCTCCCCCGGCGTGCCGGGGATCGCCTCCATGCCATGCATCGCCACATACCATGGCGGCGCTGCCGGGTGAATATAATAGAAGGCAAAACCGATCAGATTCACCAATAGGAAGACTATCGCGAAGTGGAGATAAGCCCGACGCTCTCCCTTGAAATAGAGCCAAATTCCGAAGATGATGGGGAGTGGCACCCAGCAGAGATAGAAGATACCGCTCATGAAGTCCATCGCCGAGCAGTGGTGCAGGGCGAAGTATTCATTGGGAGTCAGCACCGTCCCCTCGGCGACAGTGATGCCGAAGAGTCTCTTCTCGGTGGTATAAAGCCCCTCGACATCCACCGGATTCACCTCATAATTAGGAAGGAGGTTCATCCAGTCGTAAGAGATGCCAAAGATGAAGAAAGGGAGCAATGCCACCACCAGTTTGCGCGAACTCTGACAAGGGATAAAGAGCAGTAAGAAGGCGGCACATAGCAAGATATGCTCCGAGCGGAATCCGACGAAAGCCACCGTAACGAAGAGCCACAGAGCAAGAATTGCCAAGGATATCAGCAATTCGCGGCGGGTGGGGAGGGTAAACTTCGTCATAATCTCTATAATATTACTTATTGATCAATTTACTTCTACTATGCAATATGCGGACTATCGCCGTGATGTTGGCGAGCAGAGCGATCAGAGCCATACCGATCACGATGATCAGGTTCAGGTGTGCGATGCCGGCAGCGATTACGGCAATCGACGTCACCACTACCCTCTCGGGGCGCTGCATCAAGCCGACCGAACAATTGGCACCCAAGGCCTCGGCGCGTGCTCGCACATAGCTCACCATCATGCTTCCCACCAAGGCTAAGAATGTGAGTAACGCACCGATCATATCGTCACACGACATCAGATAGAACGCCACGCCGCCAAGTGTGAAGAGCTCGCAATAGCGGTCGAGCACCGAATCATAGAGGGCGCCAAACTTCGACACCATCCCGCCCAGGCGTGCCACCTGCCCATCGAGCATATCGAACAGCGACGAGAGGATGATCACAACTCCCGCCAAGGTCACTATCCCATAATTAGGGCCGTCGACTCCCTGTGTCATGCCGGCATACACCAGCAGGGCGGCTGCCGCCATATTGCCGAGCAGTCCGACTGTGGTCACCATATTGGGTGTGATGCCAACCCTCACCATCGTGCCGACCACCGGGTTGATCACCTTATAGATGGCCTGTTGCAGGCCATCACGGATTCTCTTGAATTTACTTCTCTCAGACATGTTGCGTACTAAATCAAAATAAAATTTCTATTGGGTTAACTATATATGGATATCATTCGCCACCTCCATAACGAGAGCGCTTGAGTCTCCCGGCAGTCAGGACATCTACCGCCTCTATGGCATAGCGGTCGAAGCGTGTGGGACGATACACAAAATTTCGCTGCAACAGATAGTTCCATGCCACCGACACGATGAGCGACACTGCCAGACGGGCGGCGGCGAAGATCACATCGGCAGAGATATTCCACTCCGACAGGCGATGCCAGTGGGTCAAAAGGTATGCCAAGCCGGTAGTGCCATACATATTCAGGAGCAACGAGCCGACCCACACCATGGCATATTTCACCACGATAGCCTTGATCGACTGCTGCTGAGCATGAAAGGTAAAGCAATAATTGATATAGCAATTCACCACCCCGCCCGAGATGGCGCCGATAGCCACCGACAGGTTAGAGCGATGCAGAGGTTCGAGACTCACCAAGATCAGAGAATAGAAGAGCATACTCATGCCGAAATCGACCCAAGAGCCGACTTGCGACGAGACTATCGACCGCAGGAATGTGAACACTCCTCCGCCATTCAGCAGCTTATCCGCGATCTTTTGTTTCTTCTTCACTTCTGCCATACGATTAGATAGGTTGCGACTAAGAGCGCGTTCCTTAAATCATCATCTTTACTATCAATATTACGACTACGCTATATATGCCGGCCAAGACATCGTCGGCCATCATGCCATATCCTCTCGGCAGGCGTTCCATGGCGCGAATGCCCAATGGCTTATATATGTCGAACAGTCGGAACAAAGCCAGCGACAAGAGTATCAGCCACCAGGGGTCGACAGCCACCGACGTGATCGGCAGCAGGGAGATCCACTGCCCCACCGTCTCGTCGACACATGCCACCACCGGGTCCTTGCCCCAATACTTCTCGCTGACACTGCTCGCCCAGGTGCCGGCCACCGCGAAAACCACTACAGCCCCCGCCGTAACCGTCAGAGTCACTCCTGCCGATGCCCACAGATAGAGAGGCAACCAGAGCAAAATGGCGAGTATGGCTCCCCATGTGCCCGGCATCACCGGCAGAAAGCCCACCCCGAACGAGGTGGCTATCAACTTCGGGAATAGGGGAAACTTCCCCGCCTCCGGCCCTTTGGTCCCGGTTCCTTGTGTCTGCTTCATGACTTATGATTCTTTCTTATATAATTGAGCACACACTTGGCGATATAGGGCGCCGCCTCATTGCGACATGGAGCGAACGAAGGCCAGTCGTTGAAGTCGATGATCTGCATGGAGCCGTCGGCATCAATGATACAGTCGCCTCCATAGATCTTGACATCCATGATATCCGATGCCTGCTGGCATATCTTCTTAAGGCGATCCTCATCGAAGGCGAAACCGTGAGACTTGCCATTGACAGCCTCCGTGCCATATTTCGAATGGCCCTCATCGTAGGGATAAAACCAATAGAAGAAGGGTTGACCGCTCACACCATAGAACTTCACCAAGTCGCCCACCAAGTGGCGATTGATCACGGCGCGCTTGATGCCGCGATAGAAATACTCATGGAGCACCTCCTGCGCCTCCTCTATGTGGCGGCAATAGCTCACATCCTCCTTGTGCATCGCATGGAAGTCGCCACGCTTGATCCAGCAAGAGGAGAATCCGGCACGTTCCAACTGACCGCGCACATCCTCGTTGGTATTCACGATAATGCTGTCGGGATAGGGGATATTATTGCCCATCAAGATGCGAGTCATCCGCTCGCGTGTACAATTCTCGATGCCATAGCCACTGTTCACCACCAAGCAGCCGCGATTCTCGAGGCTGATAAGTTTTTTGATAGACTCCTGTTCGCGACACATATTCAGGATGATATCTTCCCGGATATCCTCCTGCTGAAACTGCGATTCGCTATACACCGTCACCTCGCAACCACGCTTGCGGAGCTGGTCGGCGACAGCATTGAAGATTGCGGCATCATTCCCGATATGATTGGGTGAATATGCGCCGGCGCGCATCACACCCGCTATTTTGATATCTGCCATATTTTATAGTGTAAGGCATCGACTATAGAGAGTCGTTGCTACTTAGGAATTTTCTTGCTTTATCGATGTCGCCGGCATGGTCGACGTCGATGATTTTGCCCATATCGTAGGCTTGCAGATGGAGCCCGGCTGCCACCAGCGCGCGTTGGAAATTGCGCATACGCGACACTCCACGCTTCAGGCAGTCGTCGAGCACGTCGATAGCGCTCGTGTCGAGTCCATAGATACCCCCCGAGATGTATCGAGCCTCATCCCAGACCTCGTCGCGAAATGCCTTGATACGCATCGAGTCTGACTCGGTCTCCACATAGAGGGGCTTCTCATCGTCGATATATCGGGTCACTGCCATCATACCCTCCACCTCTGCCGGGGCGGCATCGAATGCCGCAACATAGCGAGCGAAATCTTCACGATGGAAGATCGTGTCGACAGTGGTCAGCACGAAGCGACCTCGATTGCGCAGAAGGCTCCCCAATTCATAGAAACTATGCATCGACGAGGGAGTGCTCTTCACCACGAGTTCGAGCTCGGCATTGATCTTGCCACTCAGTGAGCGTACATAGTCAGCCACCTCGGTCATCTGCTCATTTACGATCACCGAGACCGTTCCGGCGCCAAGGCTGTCGAAGATATCTATCAGACGGCCGATCATCGGAAGGTCATTCTCGATGCGAACTAATGGCTTGGGGACACTTACCCCCTCCTGCACAAGACGGCTACCTTCACCGGCTGCAATGATTCCAAAATTCATCTGCTTCTTTATTCTATGGGTTGTGGATTATTTTTATTTGATTTTTCGACCTTGGGGAACTTGAGAAATCTTGGTTCACCACCTTCGCGCTCAGGGCGAGCGTTACGTTCGGGAGGGGTGATCTTCAGAGGGTTGGCGGATGCTTCGGCATATCTCCGGCGGCATCGATATATATCGATGGCCTTGTAGATAGCTTCGCGCATCGAAGTGGGATCAGCCACACCCTGCCAAGCGATGTCGTAAGCCGTGCCATGGTCGGGGCTTGTGCGCACGTAAGGGAGGCCGGCGGTAAAATTCACTCCATTCTCGCGTGCCAGCGACTTGAAGGGGGCAAGCCCTTGGTCGTGATACATAGCCAATATGCCATCGAAATCGCGATAGGCACCCGCACCGAAGAATCCGTCGGCAGCATAGGGACCGAAGGCGAGCAGTCCGTCGGCAAAACATCTCCCGATGGCAGGGATTATCACCTCTTTCTCTTCGCCACCCAGGAGTCCGCCGTCGCCACAATGGGGATTGAGCGAAAGGATGGCGATCTTGGGACGATCCACACCATAATCACTGCGTAGTGTGGCATCGAACTTACGAAGAGAGGACTCAATATTTTCTACAGATATATTCTCAGCGATGCGGCTCACCGGGAGGTGGGTCGTCACCAAGGCTACTCTGATATGATCGTCGAAGAGGATCATCTGCGGCTTGACATTGCCACCCGCCTTGGCGCCGAGATATTCGGTATGTCCGGTGAATTCCGGCAGGTCGATAGCCTCCTTGCATATCGGAGTAGTCACCAGCACGTCTGCCTCGCCGCGGGTTATCGCCTCGACGGCGGCATCGATCGACGCCAGTGCACCGCGACCCGACCCCTTGGTGGGAGTGCCGGGAGTGACTCCGGCATCGGCAAGATTGAGATGCACCACATTCAGACAGTGATCCTCCACCTGCTGTAGATTCTTGATCAGGCGGAGATGAGGCATATCAAGTTGGAACACACGCAAGGCATGCTCCACGATGCGATGATCGGCAAAAAGGATGGGGGTGAAGAGCTCGGTGATGTTCTCATCAGCCAGAGCCTTCAACGCGACTTCAAGGCCTACTCCATTGAAATCGCCCTGTGTTATAGCCACTCTAATAGTATTGTTCATGATATCATTGCGGGGGGAATATGATTCTAAGATTTAGCGGCAAGCATTCCGCAGGCGGCATCGATATCTTCGCCACGCGAAGCGCGGATTGTAGCCACTACACCCTTCTGGTTCAAATAATTTCTAAACATGATCATACGCTCATTGCTGGCGGGATGGAGGTCCACCCCCTCGATGGCATGGAAGCGTATCAGGTTAACTCGGCAGTCGATCTTGCCGATCAACTTTACGAGCATATCGGCATGCGCCACATCGTCGTTGATGCCGCGCCACATGATATATTCCAACGACAGGCGACGCTGATGGCTGAAGTCGTAGGGGGCCAGACATTTCATCACCGACGAGATGGGGAAAGCCTTCTGCGCCGGCATCAGCGACTCGCGCTGAGCCACATCGGCAGTGTGGACACTCACTGCCACATGCACCTGCGTATTGTCGAGCAGGTCCTTGAGTTGCGGCAATTTGCCCACGGTCGAGACGGTGATGCGCTTCGGGCTCCATGCCAATCCCCAGGGAGAGGTCAGGATCTCGATGGCTCTCATCACTTCGCTCAGATTGTCGAGAGGTTCGCCCATCCCCATAAAGACGATATTGGTGAGGGGTGTCATCGGCTCGAAGCCCTTCTCCGGGCGGGGAGGGATGCTCAAGATCTGGTTCATGATCTCCGAGGCGGTGAGGTTGGCCTTGAAGCCCAACTTGCCGGTGGCGCAGAAATAGCAATTCATCTTGCATCCCACCTGGCTCGACACGCAGAGTGTGGCACGATCGTGATCGGGGATATAGACCGACTCGATGGCGCGTCCCGCCCCGGCGGCAAAGAGATATTTCACCGTGCCGTCGGTCGACTTGGTCGACTTGATCGGCGCCCTTCGGCCTATCTCATAATGCTCCGAGAGCCACTCTTTATTGCGCTTCGAGATGTTAACCATCTCGTCAAAGCTGATGGCTCCCTTGGCATATATCCACTCGGCCAGCTGCTTGCCGACGAATTTGGGCATACCCCCTTTATAAGCCACATCTTGCAGCTCCACAAGATTCATGCCTATAAGTTTCTTCTTTTCCATATCCTGTCATGGGTCGCGTCTCTGTTGTCTCGCACCCTAAAATATGAACACTTATTTTTAGCAAAAAAAGAGGAGTCGACACCAGGTCCTCTCCTCTATGTTGGTCTGTTCGCGGCGACCGTGATTACTCACCGGCCTCGAACTTGTATACGTTGTTAATGACGCGCTTAGTGCCTTGAAGCATCTTCACCATGTCGATGTTAACGAACTGAGCATATTGACGATCGTAGATATCGGCGTTGTAGGGGAATTTCTCATTTTCGTGAGCCACAACCTGATATACATAGACGCCATCTGAGCCCTTGGCGATGTTGACCTTCTTGTCAGCCTTGGCGCCGCTGATGCGACCCACGAGGCGAGCATCGCCTATGCCGCTACCGAGAGCGAATCTCATCTTGGGATAATTCTTCATCTCGACCTTCATCGCCTGTGCGGCGCTCTCTACAGTCTGTGTCTTGCCGCTATACTCTTTGAGCATCTTGTCGCCGGCCTTGTCAGCGCGAATGCGTGCAGTGAGTTCTTCGCGAACTGCCTTGTTGGTGACAGGTGCATAGTCGTCGTATGCATCTTCGATCACTGCGGCATACATGGAGGGACGCACAGCATCGTTGCTGTTGTAGATATGGCTTACTTCACCCTTCTCGCCGTCGATCATCACCCATCTTACCACTTGGCGCGACTCGGGATAGTATTGGTTCATACCCTGGAAGCGAGGCACTGCCGGAGTCGACGAGGTGAGCACGAATTGCTGCACGGTGTAACCCTCCTTGGCTGCGTTGGCGGTGAACTTCTCAGCAGTGTTGTTGGCGCCGAGGAATTTCTCGAACTTGCTGCGTTCTCTATTGCGAGTCTCTGTGCTGGGAGCCAATACATATTCAGCCAAATCATATTCCACCACCGACACTGCGGCGTTCTGCTTGGCGAGCTGAGCGATTAGCATGCCTTGGCCTGCACCCTGACGGATGGAGATATACTTGCCGCTTGCATTGCGGAGGCTGTCGAGTGTCTCCTTGGGAAGTGCGTTGGTTTCACCATCAGCCGTGTAGAGGGGAATCCACTGCTCGAGCTGAGTAGCCACGCTGTCGGCGCTAAACTTGCTCATGAGAGAGTCAGCCACCACCTTGCCGCTGTTCAGGTCAGCCAATACGCGCTTGCCGAGACCTTCGGAAGCCACCGACACGAGATTGACTTGGATCGAATCGACTGCTGAAGTGCGAGACACCACGCGCACCACCTTGAAGCCCTGGATGTCGTTAGACACGATCTTGGCGCTGTCGGCAGATGCTGTAGTCACGATGCCACGGAGTGTCGGATCGATATCCTTCTCGCGGAGTGCATAGCGTGTCAAGTTCACACCATCTTTCTTGATATCCTTAGAGAGCTGACCGCCATTGCTGAGCGATGCCACTGTCTTGGCGGCAAGATCCTTGCTCGCCTTCTGGTCGGCTGCCGAGGGCAGAATCTGCACGGAGATGAAGCTGATCTCGCGAGTCGGCTCTTCTACCATAAACTCATTCTTATCCTTATTATAGCGATCGGCGATCTCCTTATCGCTCACCGGATATTCCTTCTCGTTGAGCTCTCCGTAGGGCTTGAATGCCACATTCACATTCGAGGTAGCCACATAGTCGTTATAGAGAGCCTTCTTGTCGAGGTCGTTGGCATGAACCAAGCCGGTGAGAAGACGCTGATATGTCTGAAGCTTCACGAGGCGTTCGGTCTCCTTCTCGGCGGCAAGCCATGCACGCTGATAGGGCTCCACTTGCGCGTCGGTCAGACCATTGCGCTTGGGGTTGAAGATCACCTCGTATGCCTGCTGAGGAGTCTGCACGCTGATATTGTTGGAGATAAGTTGGCGCATCACCTTCACAACCTCCGGGTTGTTGGGGTTGTCGAGCATGTAGAAACGGAGCAAATTGCCTGTGCAGCGGATGTCTGCCTTATCGGCAGCGTTGAGCACGAGTGCCTCCTGCATCAACTGCTCGACAGCCATCTCCGGGAGGATCTGGGTGTCAAAATTAGAATATTGCTGAGGATTGTTGCGGCGTGCCTCTTCAAGCTGATTGTTGAGGTCTTCACGCTTCCTCTGATATTCCAGGTAATCAACCTTTACATTTCCCACTTTAGCCACTGTGGTGTGGTCTCCGAAGATGTTGCGACTGTTGGTCAAGGCGTCGCCTACGATAAATGCAAGCAGCGCCACGCCGATCACTACGATCAGGAACACTGATTTGCTTCTGATTTTCTCTAATGTTGCCATTACTTATATTGGTCTTTTTTTTAAATTATCTATATATGTCTATGGGTGTAATACTATCCATTTTAGCCCATTAAACGTGCAAAGATAATACTTTTGTCAAAAAATGCCAAAATTATTGGCATTTTTCCTATTTATAGGCCAAAATACTCCTTAATTTTGTCCACCATATCGAGTTTTTCCCATGTAAAGAGCTCGACACGCTTCACTATGGGTTCATTTTCGTAACGACTCTGGAACGTCTTTTCTACCCATTCGGGTTGGCGGCCGACATGTCCGTAAGCAGCTGTTTCGAGATAGATGGGTTCGCGAAGTTTGAGGCGCTCTTCGATGGCGCGTGGGCGCATGTCGAAGAGTTCATTGACAGCATCGGCTATTTCGGCGTCGCTCTTGGCGGTGTGGTTGGTGCCGTATGTGTCGACAAAGATGCTGACGGGGCGGGGCTTTCCGATGGCGTATGCCACCTGCACGAGCATCTCGTCAGCGACTCCGGCTGCCACCATGTTCTTGGCGATATGACGGCAGGCGTAGGCTGCCGAGCGGTCTACCTTCGAGGGGTCTTTGCCCGAGAAGGCACCGCCGCCATGGGCACCGCGGCCACCGTAGGTGTCGACGATAATCTTACGGCCGGTGAGACCGGTGTCGCCGTGAGGACCGCCGATCACAAACTTGCCGGTCGGATTGACAAAAAGATCGTAGCCGTCGGCGAAGAGGGCTTGGATCGACTCCGGAAGCCGGGCGATAACTCTCGGCATAAGCACCTCATTGACATCTCTACGGATCGTCTCGAGCATCTCTTGGTCGGCTTTCAGCTGAGCCGCCTCTGAAGCATCCAACGGGGCTACAAATTCGTCATGCTGTGTGGACACCACGATGGTGCGGACCTTCACCGGACGGCGATCCGGACCATATTCCACAGTCACTTGGCTCTTGGCGTCGGGACGAAGATAGGTCACCAGCTTCCCCTTGCGATAGTAGGTCATCTCCTTGCCTTCGCGACGGATGGCGGCAAGTTCGCGAAGTATCCGATGCGAGAGACTCAGTGTCAACGGCATATATTCTTCGGTCTCGTTGACGGCATAGCCGAACATCATACCCTGGTCGCCAGCCCCTTGCAGGTCTTCTTTGCTCTTGTTAGCCTCTTCTTTACGATTGACTCCGCGATTGATGTCGGCACTCTGCTCGTGGATGCAGGAGAGGATGCCGCAGGAGTCGCCGTCGAAGCGATATGCTCCGCGATTGTAGCCGATATTGTTGATAAGTTCGCGGATCGTGTCGTTCACATCGACGTATGACTTCGAAGTGACTTCACCTGCCACCACCACCTGGCCGGTAGTGACCATCGACTCGATGGCTACGTGGCTCTGAGGATCGCGCGCCAAGAATTGATCCAACAGGCAGTCGCTGATCTGATCTGCCACCTTGTCGGGATGTCCCTCCGACACAGATTCGGAGGTGAATAGATAATTTTTACTCATCTGTGTAATAAGTTGCGAGCATACGACACACGCCCACGGGCTGCCGGTATGGGCGCGAATCTGATGCTACTTGTTTTCCGTTAATGATTAAAAAAAATGACAACCGCTTCTTGCGATTGCCTTTCTGAAAGTTGCCCTTGCTGTCGTCGGCACAGCGAATTGCGCCGAGGGAGCAGTTTTAGCATTTTTTTCAGTGGTTGCAAGCAGCCAAATTTATCCACTATCAGTCTCCGACACATAGCGTCTTCGACAAATACGATGCAAAGTTACGAAAAAATTCCGAATTTTAAGTGCATTCTTAACATTTTTTTATAATCGAAATGGCAATTTATTGCAACAATTTCAAGCAATAGGCGTTAACAAATAGAGCGTACGCTCTTAAAATAACATCATAATTAACAAGATTACTCTCTATATTATATATAAGGTAAGAAGGCATGAAAAGTCTATTATATACTCGCACCGGCGACCAAGGCACCACCTCGTTGGTGGGTGGCGAGCGAGTGAAGAAGAACTCGTTGCGTCTTGAGGCATACGGCACGATCGATGAGCTCTCTTCGTTCATCGGTCAGGTGATCTCCGACCCGACATGCTGTGAGTCGGTAAGAGAGCAGTTGCTCGGAGTGCAGAATGAGTTTTTCAATCTTGCAGGATATTTAGCCACACTTCCGGCACCGGGCACCACCCCGCGATGTCTGTCGATCACCGAGGAGAAGTTGGCAGAGATGGAGCGATGGATCGACCTTCTCGATGAGGCGACCCCCAAGATCAGGGCGTTCGTATTGCCGGGAGGATGCCCCCTGGCGGCTACGGCACATGTGGCACGCGCCGTGTGTCGACGCGCCGAACGACGACTCCTCGACCTGGCTGATGCCGAATATGTCGACCCCGCTGTCATCATCTACGTCAATCGACTCTCCGACTATCTCTTCATCGCTGCCCGTCACTTCAACCATCTCGCCGGCGTCGAGGAGATAATCTGGAAGAAATGAGTTTTTTAACCCAGGTCAAGCCCCGTCATCAAGACACCTATTCAGGGGGCTTACCCATAACAATAATATAAACTAAAAAAGATAAAGAAATGTACTGGACATTAGAACTCGCGTCCAAACTTGAGGACGCACCATGGCCCGCAACTAAGGAAGAGCTTATCGACTTTGCGACACGTTCCGGGGCTCCGATGGAGGTAATAGAGAATCTCCAAGAGATCGAAGATGAAGGCGAGATCTACGAAAGCATCGAAGACATCTGGCCCGACTACCCCAGCAACGACGACTTCTTCTTCAACGAGGATGAATACTAACTGAAAATCAGTTAGTTAACTAATTAAAAATAAGAAACTTACAGTAGAAACCACCTCAATTTTGGGGTGGTTTTTTCATGTCTAAATACCCCCAAAAGTATCAAAATAACCTTTTATAAAGTGATACACGCTAC
>SFMJ01000018.1 GCA_004553095.1 Bacteroidales bacterium | reverse complement strand
TCAGTCACATACAGGAGTATGCTCCTTTCAGCAAGTAATCAAAATCGACTCAAGGCTACGACCTCTACGACCCCAAAAATTTAAGGAACGCGCTCTAAATATTTGCAACTTACTGCAAACGAAATGCAAAGTTACAAAAAAATATATTTATTTCAATAATTGGCGGAAAACTTTTATCATATCGAGGTGATCGGAGAGAGAAGCAGACTCTCTGGCGGAGTGCATGGCCCAGATGGCGCATCCGACATCGACGCCCGGGATATCGAACTGCGAAGAGGAGATATTACCCAGGGTGCTACCGCCTGCCACATCGGCATGATTGACGAAATATTGCATCTTGACGCCTGCCTGATCGCAGAGAGCATGGAACACTGCGGCGCTTCTGCCGTCGGTCATATACTTGCAGTTGGCATTGATTTTTACGACGGGTCCACCACCGATGACAGGATGATTGGTGGGGTCATACTTTTCATTATAATTAGGATGCCAAGCATGAGCATCGTCTGCAGAGATCATGAAAGATCGGGCGAGAGCACGGTATAACGCCTGCTTATCGGCGGAGAGCGAGATGCATACACGCTCCATGATATGTCTCAACACCGGCGAGGCGGCACCCTGCTTAGTGCCGGATCCGGTCTCCTCATTATCGAACAGCGCCAAGACCCGAGTTGCATCGGCGGGATGTTCCGCTTCGAGAATCAGTGCGGCAAGTCCGGAGAACGCCATCGAGAGGTCGTCGATACGGTGAGACTGAAGGATGTCGGAGTTCAAGCCGACTACGGTAGCCGGTTCGGCGGGGTAAAGGCAGAGTTCATAGTCGAGGATATCTTCGGCAAATACAGGTCGGGAATTCTCAGCGAGATTCTGATTGATCAGATCGACGAGGAGAGCCGGGATAAAGCCACCCGACTTCTTGGCCTCCGCGATTTGCTGCTGAGAGAAATAACCGAGCACAGGTTTCATATCCTTCTGCACCGAGAGGGGGTTCCCGCTATTCACTTCGCGGTTGAAATGGATGGCGAGGTGAGGGATTGTCGCCACGGGGCGGCGAGAGTCGACGAGGTGTTGGCGAGGGGCGAGGGGGGACTCACCGCGAGTCAGCACACGGCCTGAGATGGCGAGAGGGCGGTCGAACCAAGTATAGAGGATGCCGCCGCCATACTTTTCGACATTGAGCGACACCACTCCCCCATCGCCATAGATCTCACAATTCGGTTTGAGTTTGAAGCAGGGGCTGTCGGTATGAGCCGAGATGATGCGGAAGCCCTCAGACTCTACCGGAGCATTACCGGCGATGAAAGCGAAGATAGCCGTATCATTCTTCACGACATAATACTTGCCGCCCGGCACGATCGACCACTCATCGGCCTCAGAGAGGGGTTGGAACCCGACTGCATCGAGTATACGTCGTGTCGAATCGACAGCATAAAAATTGCACGACGAGCTATTAAGCATCGACACCAAGAAAGCGGCTTGATTAGCCTCGATATCTCGGAGATGAATTAGAGATTGATCCATAGTAAAAAAATGAAGAAAGAGTAAATATTTGGTATTTATAATTATCAAAAAATGAGGGGATGGCGACCTCAGAGATTATATCTCAGATGATTGAGGGCACGCATCACATTGCAGAGAGTCTGCGACCAACTGCCGACAAAGCTATCGTGGCACTCACGATAAGCATCCTGCAACTGCTCGCCATCGCTTTCGCGGACTATGGCGACGAAATCGTAGAGATGCTGATAGATATCGGCGAGACCTTCAGAGATAGAAGCCGCGATGGGAGTATCGCTATACTTCATATCCTCCTCGAAAGTTTCGAGATATACATCCTCATCCTCGAGGAGAGCGGCTACGCCACGGCGCACCGACTCATACATATCCTCATCAATATAAGAGGGGAGGAAATCGAATTCATCGTCGGGAGAAAGCGAGACATTCTCCACCACGACATCGGAGAAATTCCAATAAATCCGGGGCAACAAGCTGAGGATATTATTGATAAAATCGAAGCGCTCGAACTCCAGCACATTTTCGAGAGAAGCGCAATAATTGGTAGCGAGCGCCGTGATATTGATCAACTGCGAATGGAGGTCAGAATCATTCATAAAGGTGATAAGAATTAATATAATCGATCACATCGTCATCGACGAAATAACGAGGGGACATTCCCCGGGAGAATACCGAGCGAACGAAAGTCGACGACATAACGGAGAGGGGAGCCTGCTCGAGGAGGGAGACGCCGGGAGGGAGAGGGAGCGACACCTCAAAACCGGGACGAGGATATATGATAATAGGGAACTCGGCAACGATCTTGTCATGATTTCGCCAGAGCCGGAACGAGATCCAATTGTCAGAGCCTATGATAAGATAGAACTCATGCTCGGGGTAAGATCGTTTCAGTTCGCGAAGAGTCTGATAGGTATAAGAGGGGCGAGGGAGAGAGAACTCGAAATCGGAGACTACCACCGAGGGGCACTTATCGGCGACGATACGGCACATAGCGAGACGATGCTCCGCCGGGGTTCGAGTCGAATCAACCTTAAGAGGATTGATCGGGCTGGGCATAAGCCAGAGAGCATCGAGGTCGCAAAACTGCGACAGATAACTCACCATCATGGCATGACCGATATGTATCGGGTCGAAACTTCCGGAAAAGATGCCTATCTTCATAGCGACAAAAAGAGGATAAACGGGAGCAACGCGCTCTAAATGCTACTCATAGCAAACGAGGAAACCGCGGATGATAGCAGCCACATTGGCTACAGCCTCATCCAGGTCATTATTCACGACACGTCGGTCGAAATCGGGAGCGAAATCGATCTCATATCGAGCCCTTTCGATGCGCTTTCTGAGCGACTCCTCCGAGTCGGTGTTGCGTGCACGCAGGCGCTGTTCGAGGGTCTCCATATCGGGAGGAAGGATAAACATGAGAAGACAATCATCGCCGTATGCATCCTTGACATTAAAAGCCCCCTTGACATCGACATCCATGATAACATTATGTCCGGCCTCGAGCATCTTATCGACTTCGCTGCGGAGAGTGCCATACTTAGTGCCTGAATATACCTCCTCCCACTCTACGAAATCGCCCTCAGCAATACGACGGTCGAACTCCTCGGGAGAGAGGAAATGATATTCACGACCATCCTTCTCCTCGCCGCGAGGGGGACGACTGGTAGCCGAGATGGAGAATTTAATATTCAAGTCGGGCATCTCCAGAAGGCGGCGTATGATGGTAGACTTGCCGGTGCCGGAGGGTCCGGAGAGCACAAAAACAGCTTTCTTAGACATAACTTAAGGTTGAATTACAAAACGTTTAACACTTGTTCCTTGATTTGCTCGAGTTCGTCTTTCATTTTCACGACGATCTTCTGCATATCGGCATCATTTGATTTAGAACCGAGGGTATTGATCTCGCGGCCCATTTCCTGGGCGATAAATCCGAGTTTTTTACCTTGTCCCTGATGGGGGCGGCCATCGTCGACAGCACCGAGAGTTTCGAGGAAATAATTCAGGTGAGAGCGGAGGCGTATCTTCTCCTCAGTGACATCGAGTTTTTCTATATAGAATATGAGTTCCTGCTCCAATCTGCCACGGTCATAATCGATAGAAGAGAGGCGAGCGAGCTGCTCCTCGAGACGAGCGCGAATCTTGGCGACACGTTTCGATTCGAAGGGTGTAACCTGCTCGAGGAGGTCACCGATATTTTTAATTTTGGTCAAGAAGAAGGCATGCAACTTCTTACCTTCAGCGATACGGAACTCCACGAGGGCATCGACGGCAGCCCTGAGCGCTTGGAGGAAAGCCTCCTTATCCTCGGGGTCGAGAGAGGGGACTTCCGTTTTGAGCACATCGGGGAGTCTCATCAGCACCTGATACCAATCGGCAGGATAAGGGATTTCGAGTCGTTGAGCGGCAGCCTCGATCTGACTCTTATAGGAGGCGAGCACCTCGGCATTGATCTGGACATGCGAAGACTCGACGATCTGTTCGACGATCGTATTGAGGTCGACCTTGCCGCGTTCGAGCGACTCGGCGATGATGCTGCGAGCATCAAGTTCCAACTCCTTGAACGAAACCGGGACACGCATAGAGAGATCTAGCTGCTTAGAATTGAGCGACTTTAGATCTACGGTAAAACGCTTGGAGGAGGATATTGCAGAACCCCGGCCGAAGCCGGTCATAGATAAAATCATTTGAACAAAATATTATAATAAAGAATAGTTACAAATTTACAAATTAATCTTTAGACTGCCAAAGAAGGGACATATAATCGACCGGAAAAATAATTCCAAAGTCCTCGATCGATTACTCCTTCTCCTTCTTGACAGAAAAACCGAACTTACCGATCATCTCACCGAGGTGGTAATAATGGCCATGGCAATAAGTCATCAGGTCTGACTTTTCGAGTTCGAATCTGCCGGACTCGGGGTCTATCCATCGGGAATCGGCACGGACATTGACAACATCGGCGACAAACATATGGTGAGAACCGAGGTCGGTAACCGACTTTACGCGACACTCGATGGAGAGAGGGGACTCCTCGATGGTGGGAGAAGCGACCATCTCGCCCGGAATCGGGGTAAGTCCTGACTCCTTCCACTTATCATAATCACGACCTGAGCGGACGCCGATCCAGTCGGTGGCTCGCGCCATATCGGCAGTGGTAAGATTGATGGTAAACTCCATATTCTTCATTAGGATAGGGAAAGAATATCTCTCCTTACGGACCGAGATGAAACACATGGCGGGGTCGCTGCAGATGGTGCCTGTCCAGGCAATGGTGAGAGGATTCCACTCCTCGGGGGAAGCGCCGACAGTGACGATAACTGCAGGGAGAGGATAGATCATCGTGCCGGGGCGCCAAGATTGTTTACTCATGAATAAAAAAGATTAAAAAACGATACAACTGCAAAATTAATAAAAAAAATAAATGGCAAGTTAATAAAAAGTAAATCAAAAAATATTATATTTGCAAAAATATAGTTATGAGAGGTAAAAATGGCCTTCATAATTAAGGTAAAAAATGACCTTCTTAATTAAGGTAAAAAGATGAAAACTCAAAAAAATTTTAAGAAATAGACAATGAGCAACGACGAATTATTGAAAACAGTAACGGCGCGTGCAGAGAAATGGTTGGGTGAACAGTACGACCAAGAGACACGCGACGAAGTTAAGAAACTTCTTGAATCTGAAGACAAGACCCCACTGATTGAGGCCTTCTACAAGGACTTGGAGTTCGGCACGGGAGGATTGCGCGGCATCATGGGAGCCGGCACGAACCGTATGAACGTCTACACAGTAGGAGCAGCTACCCAGGGTCTTGCCAACTACCTGAAAGATACGTTCAAAGATCTGGACCAGATCTCGGTGGCAGTGGGTCATGACGTTCGCAACAACTCTCGCAAATTTGCCGAATTGACCGCCAACGTATTTGCAGCCAACGGCATCAAGGTATATCTTTTCGACGGACCCTGTCCGACACCGGAAGTGTCATACGCGATCCGCAAATTGGGATGTCAGAGTGGTGTGATGATCACAGCGAGCCACAATCCCAAGGAATATAACGGTTACAAGGCCTATTGGAGCGATGGTGCGCAGATGATTTCACCCCACGACGTAAAGACCATCGAATATGTGAGTGCCATCACATCGGTCGACCAGGTACGTTTCGATGCCGATCCGTCATTGATCCAAGTTATTGGCAAAGATGTGGATGATATGTATTTGGACGAGATCCATGGTTTGAGTCTTGATCCGGAGGCATGCAAGCGTCACCACGACATGAAGATCGTTTACACTCCGATCCATGGCACAGGCCTTCGACTTGTGTTCGACTCACTCCGCAAGTGGGGATTTGACAATGTGATCCACGTGCCTGAGCAAGATGTGCAGAGTGGTGACTTCCCGACAGTCGTATCGCCCAATCCGGAGAATGCCGAAGCGATGACCCTGGGTATCGCCAAGGCTAAAGAGACCGGCGCCAGCTTGGTATTGGCATCCGACCCTGATGCCGACCGTATCGGTTTGGTGGTAAGAGATGGTTCCGGCAACTATCAGCTGGTGAACGGCAACCAGATCAACATGCTGATGATCTACTATCTGATCACCAAGAATGCAGAGAGAGGCATGCTGAAGGGCAATGAATATATCGTAAAGACAATCGTGACTACCGAGTCTATCAAGCGCATCGCCGATGCCAATGGCGTGGAATGTTACGACTGCTTCACCGGCTTCAAATGGATTGCAGACGTGATCCGCAACCTTGAGGGTAAGAAGCGCTATATCGGTGGTGGCGAAGAGAGCTATGGATTCTTGCCACAGACCTTCGTGCGCGACAAAGACTCCGTATCGACCAACTCCCTGCTGGCAGAATGTGCAGCCTGGGCAGCAGATCAAGACAAGACCCTCTACGACGTGCTGGTAGACATCTACGCGAAATATGGTTTCTCGCGCGAGAAGGGAGTCAGCGTGGTGCGTCCCGGCAAGAGTGGAGCCGAAGAGATCGTAGCGATGATGAAGAACTTCAGAGAGAATCCTCCCCAAGAATTGGCAGGCAGCCCTGTAGTAAAGATCAAAGACTACTCCGATCTGACATGTCGCGACTTGAAGAGCGGCGAGACAGAGAAGATGGACTTCCCCACAACCTCCAACGTGCTTCAATTCTTTACCGAAGCGGGCGACAAGGTTTCTGTACGTCCTTCAGGCACCGAGCCTAAGATCAAATTCTATGTCGAAGTGAGAGAAGATATGCCCTCACGCGACAAATATGAAGAGACCGTAGTAAAATCGGAGAAACATATCGAGCAACTCCTCGCCGACCTCGGAGTGAAATAAGACCCTGCATCCCGTAACTCGGGATAAACCAAACATAGGGGGCTGTGACAACGACGTTGTTGTCACAGTCCTCATTATATATATCAAATACAAAACAAAGCCCAAATCATATAAATCAAAGTCAAATAATCCATCGTCGGAGGGTTACTAACAAAATTTAAGAGTTATAACACTTAATTTTCAAAAAATAATAGTTAAATTTGCAGAATGCTATAGTGTGTGCCTACGGCAGGCTGAAAAAGCAACGACATCCGGCTGTCGAGACACATCCTATCAAACAACAAAACGAACAAGATGGATAAACAGAAAGACATATACAACTTTGAAGAGCCGACCAAGCGACCCTCCAAGCGATACAGACGCAATCGTATCATCGTGAAATGGTTGTGGATCATCTTCTTGAGCATTGGTTTTACGATAGCTCTATTTTTGACATTGATCTATAATGGAGTCATCGGCTACATGCCACCGATCGAAGAGCTTGAAGATCCTCACGACAAGTTGGCCTCCTTGGTATATGCCTCAGACGGCACGACCGAGCTGGGACGCTACTATTATGGTGCGGGCAATCGAGTTTATACCGACTACAACAGCATCTCGATGCATGTGATAGATGCCCTGGTAGCTACGGAAGATGAGCGTTTCTTGGAGCACTCCGGCATCGACTTTCGCGCCTTGGGACGAAGTGTGGTGAAGACAGTGATCATGGGCGACAAATCATCGGGAGGCGCATCGACCATCACGCAGCAGCTTGCCAAGCAACTATACTCCCAGCCCTCATCGAACATGATGAAGCGAGCATTGCAGAAGCCTATCGAATGGATGATTGCCATCAAATTGGAACGATTCTACACCAAAGATGAAATCATCAACATGTATCTCAATCGCTTTGACTTTCTCAACAATGCCGTAGGGATCAAGACTGCAGCCAACGTCTACTTCGGCAAAGAGCCACGCGATTTGAACATCGAAGAGGCAGCCACGCTGGTGGGTATGTTGAAGAATCCGAGTTACTACAACCCCTTGCGCCATAAAGAGCGGACACGTCAGCGCCGCAACGTAGTTTTCACTCAGATGGAGAAAGCCGGATATCTGACAGCCGCCGAGTTAGACTCCCTCAAGGAATTGCCGCTCAAGCTCGACTATCACCGCGTAGACCACAAAGAGGGGGTAGCCCCCTATCTTCGCGAAGAGATCCGTCGACTTATGACAGCGAAAAAGCCGATACGCCCCAAGCGTTCGGACTATGCGAATCAGACGGCATATAAGATAGCCTTAGGCAACTACAACACAGACTCCCTGAAATGGGAAGAAGATCCGATGTATGGATGGATATTGAAGAATCCAAAGCCGGATGGAAGTTATTACGACTTATACACCGATGGATTGCGCATCTACACGACGATCGACTTGCACATGCAGGCCTATGCCGAAGAGGCAGTCAACGAGCATCTTGGGGGTTATCTCCAGCCGGCCTTTGAGAGTGAGAAGCGTCACTCGAAGACCGGACCATACACATCGAATCCCAACGAATTGAGTTATGCGAGTGTTCAGCGCCTCATCAAGAATGCCATCAAGCAGACCGAGCGCTATCGGAGGATGAAAGAGGCGGGCTGTAGCGAGAGCGAGATCGACCGCGCCTTCCACACACCCTACGAGATGGATGTATTTGCCTACGTCAAAGAGACGAAGACCGAGCATGGCAGGAGTCAGACACGCATCGTGCCCGGCACCAAGAGTGTAACGATGACCCCCTACGACTCGTTGATGTATATGAAGACCATATTACGCGTTGGCATGATGAGCATGGATCCGGTGACCGGCTATGTCAAGGCCTATGTCGGAGGGCCCGACTTCAGACACTTCCAGTATGATATGGTGTCGCGAGGCAAGCGCCAGATTGGTTCGACAGCGAAGCCCTTCCTCTACACCTTGGCGATGGAGCAAGGCGACTTAACCCCCTGCTCGATGTTCTCCAACACACAGCCGACCTTCGGCGGGTGGTCGCCACGCAACTCAAGCCGGGCAAGGATCGGCGAAATGGTGGATCTTCGTTGGGCGCTCACCCACTCCAACAACTGGATATCGGCGCGCTTGGTCAACGAATTAGGAGCGGGCAACCTTGCCAACAAGATGAGGATGTTCGGACTGTCGGGCTATATCGAGCCGACGTTGCCTCTCTGTCTCGGCACGGTAGACGTATCGGTGGGAGACATGGTGGCGGCATATACCACCTTTGCCAACAAGGGAATCCGCGTCAACCCGATCTATGTGAGTCGCATCGAAGACAATCAGGGTAACTTAATCTACTCGGCAGTGCCCCACCGCACGGAAGTAACCTCCGAAGATGCCTACTACAAGATCGTGTCTATACTCTTCGATGTAGTCGATCATGGTACGGGTGCGAGTCTCCGCAGCCGCTATGGCATCACAGCCCAGATGGGTGGCAAGACCGGTACGACCAATGCCAACTCCGACACATGGTTCATGGGCTTCACCCCCGAACTGGTGACCGGTATCTGGATCGGCGGCGAAGAGCGATATATCCACTTCAACTCCATGGCATTCGGACAGGGTGCCCGCGCTGCATTGCCTGTATATGGTCTATATATGAAAAAGGTATATAACGACCCGAAACTCCCCTACTCGCAGAGCACCAAATTTATCTTCCCCGAAGGGTTGAACCTCTGCAACGGCCTCGAGCACTACAACGAAAACTACGAAGAGCCGGAACAGAGCGAAGAGGTGGATGGCATCTTCGGATAGCCGACACTCTGCCGAAGCGGCAATATAGCGAGCAAATAGGCAATAATGGGTACAAGAATTCCGAAATAGTCAACGAAAAGAAAGGGATAAAACAACGAACTACCAACCATAAAACATAAAAGAAAAAACAGATGAACAAAGGCAGGATAATTGCAAGTCTGATGATAAGTCTTGCAGTGATAATAGCGATCAGTCCGGCATGTGCGCGCGAGCAGATGGCAGCGCCACCGAAATATGTCAATCCGGCAGGTGATAGATTTCCCGTGGTGGCATATCATGCCTTCAACGACACCAACCTGATCACGCTGAAAAACTATCGATATGTCAAAGATGCAGGCTTTACCATAGCCGTCAGCAACCTTTATCCCGAGAAATATATCAAGCAGATGCTGGATTATTGCGAGGCTAATGACTTGAAACTGATAGCCAACTGCTGGGGTATTCAAGATGAATCGAAGATTAAGAAAGAGACCGAGAAATATAAAGGCCACAAAGCCTTGGGAGGCATCTTGGTGTTCGACGAGCCGAAAGCCGATAAATTCAGTATGATTAGCAAGCTCAACAAGGGAGTATTGGCGGCGAGCACAGAGATCTTGGCATACGTCAACCTGCTTCCCAACTTTGCCACAGCCGAGCAACTTGGTGCGAAAGACTACAAGAACTATCTCGAAAGCTTCGTAGATCAGGTCAATCCGCAATTCATCAGCTACGACAACTACAGTATCTACGAAAAAGATGGGAAGATACTGCTTCGCAAGAACTTCTTCGAGAACTTGGAGATAGCGAGAGAGGTGTCGGAACATCGGGGCATACCCTTCTGGACCTTTGTATTGAGTTCTGCACACTTGAACTACCCCTCACCCGATGAAGGACAGATCTCCTTCCAGGTGTTCAGTTCATTGGCCTACGGTTCGCAGGGAATACAATACTATGGATATGCTCCATGGTCGGGAGTGGAAGATAAGCTCTTTGATGCTCCGATGCTACTGAACGGCAAGCGCACTGACGTCTGGAAAGCATGTAAGAAAGTAAACAAACAGATACATGCCATGACATGGGTATTCCTCGGAGCGAAGGTAAAGAATGTATGGCACACCGGAGGTAGCATCCCCCAAGGGACACGCCGCATGGATGCCAGTGAACTTCCCGAGCAGATCAAGAGCATCGAGTCATGGGGAGAGGGAGTGGTGGTAAGCCACTTCACCAATGGCGACAAGAACTTTCTTATGATAGTGAATCGCGACTTCGAACAGAAGCAGAAAGTCACAGTCCGCAAAGATTCCGGCGTAAAGAGAGTTAAATCGAACGGCAAAGTATCGAAAGACAACAGCAAAAACATCACCCTCGCCCCCGGGGGCTACTACCTCTACACTTGGTAGTCTTATTAAGAGTGCTCTAATAAAAAATTCAATAAAACAGGATAAATGATATTACCTATTTATTTATATGGCACTTCGGTGCTGCGACAGGAGGCTGAAGATATCGAACAGGATTACCCCGGACTTCAGAAACTGATCAAAGACATGTTTGAGACCATGTACAACTCGGAGGGAGTTGGTTTGGCAGCGCCACAGATCGGCAAATCGATAGCCGTAATCGTGATCGATGCGAGCGTGTTGGCAGAAGACTTCCCGGAATGTGCCAACTCGAAGATGGTTCTGATCAATCCTCAGATGGAAGTGATCGAAGATGGAGAACTCGTGTCACGATCAGAGGGATGCCTCTCCCTCCCCGGGCTCTCTGAGAATGTGAAACGCTACGAGCATGTGCGACTCAACTGGCTCGACGAGAACTTCGAAGAGCATGAACAGGAATTCAGCGGTTTTATGTCGCGAGTGATCCAGCATGAGTATGACCATCTGCTTGGCACAGTCTATACCGACCACGTATCGGGAGTTCGTAAGCAGATGATACGCAACAAATTGCACAACTTAGAGCGAGGTAAAGTCAACGTCGCTTACCGTGTAGTGACAGCCAAATAAACAAAAGCCGGGGAATCCCGTGCAACACCATTTAAAACATCAAAAAGAAATGGCGGACGACAAAAAGATCATCTTCTCGATGGTGGGGGTAAGCAAGATCATCCCCTCCTCGCAGAAGCAAATACTTAAAGACATCTACTTGAGTTTCTTCTATGGTGCGAAGATCGGCATCATCGGTCTGAACGGCAGTGGTAAATCGACACTACTGAAGATCATCGCCGGAATAGAGAAGAGCTATCAAGGGAATGTAGTATTCAACCACGACTACAGCATCGGATACTTAGAGCAAGAGCCGCAGTTGGATCCGGATAAGACAGTCAGAGAGGTGGTGGAAGAGGGAGTAGCGCCTATCATGGCCCTGCTCAAAGAATATGACGACGTCAACAATGCCTTTGCCGATCCGGAAGTATTGGAAGATCCGGAAAAGATGGACAAGTTGATACAGCGTCAGGCAGAAATTCAAGACAAGCTTGATGCCACCGACGCCTGGAACATCGACAACAAATTGGACAGAGCGATGGATGCTTTGCGCTGTCCGCCCGACGATCAGAAAGTATCAGTTCTGTCAGGAGGAGAGCGACGTCGCGTGGCTCTATGTCGACTTCTGCTTCAACAGCCCGACATACTGCTACTTGACGAGCCTACGAACCACCTTGATGCCGAATCTATCGACTGGCTCGAGCAGCACTTGCAGCAATATCCCGGCACGGTGATTGCCGTGACCCACGACCGCTACTTCCTCGACCATGTGGCAGGTTGGATACTGGAGCTCGACCGCGGCGAGGGTATTCCCTGGAAAGGGAACTACTCCTCATGGCTCGAACAGAAGACCAAGCGTATGGAGCTCGAAGAGAAGCAAGCCAGCAAGCGTCGCAAGACATTGGAACGCGAGTTGGAATGGGTAAGGATGGCACCCAAGGCACGACAAGCCAAGGGAAAAGCCCGACTCTCGAACTACGACCGACTCCTCAACGAAGACCAGAAAGAGCGTGAAGAGAAACTGGAGATCTTCATTCCCAACGGACCGCGCCTTGGCAACAAGGTGATCGAAGCCAAGCACTTGGCGAAGGCCTACGGTGATAAAGCCCTCTTCACCGATCTCAACTTCATGTTGCCCCCCAACGGCATAGTGGGAGTGATAGGACCTAACGGAGCCGGTAAGACTACACTTTTCAAACTCATCATGGGTCTCGAGACACCCGACCGTGGAGAATTTGAGGTAGGAGAGACAGTGAAAGTGGCATACGTCGACCAGAACCACAAAGACCTTCTTCCCGACAAGAGTGTGTATGAAGTCATCTCTCAGGGAGTAGAGAGTTTCAGGATGGGAGGACGGGACATGAATGCCCGCGCCTACCTATCACGCTTCAACTTCACCGGTGCTGATCAAGAGAAAAAGATCGGAGTACTCTCCGGAGGAGAGCGCAACCGCCTCCATCTCGCCATGGCGCTCAAAGAAGAGGGTAACGTCTTACTCCTCGACGAGCCTACCAACGACATCGACGTCAACACCCTACGCGCCTTGGAAGAGGGATTGGAAAACTTCGCCGGATGCGCCGTAGTGGTAAGCCACGACCGCTGGTTCTTGGATCGTATCGCCACACATATTCTTGCCTTCGAAGGGGATAGCCAAGTCACCTACTTCGAAGGGAGCTACTCCGAATATGAGGAATTCAAGAAAAGACGCGACGGAGTGACCGATACCCCCCACCGCATCAGATATCGCAAACTGGTATAAGACGTCTGTTCAAAATCTTATTGTCTCATAAAAGGGGCATAAAAACGGCAAAAAAGCGTGGAAAAATGCCGAAAGTTTGCGTATATGCAAAAAAATTAGTAATTTTGCGAGCCAATTCAGTGGGATCGCGACCTGCTGAGCCAAAATTTAAACTAAAAACTGCAGTTAAGAACAATGAAAAAAGACATTCATCCCTCTAACTATCGTGAGGTTTGCTTCAAAGATATGTCCAACGATGAGACATTCATCACTCGTTCGACAGTAAACTCACGCGAGACAATCGAGATCGACGGAAAAGAGTATCCCCTCGTAAAGCTTGAGATCACCAGTTCGTCTCACCCCTTCTTCACCGGTAAGCAGAAACTCGTCGACACCGCAGGACGTGTTGACAAATTCCGCAGCCGTTACGGCAACCGCACCAAGAAGTAAAAAAGAGGAAAAGCAACAGACCAAACAGGGTCGACACCGCAAGGCGTCGGCCCTGTTTTTTGTAGACTTTTTCGAGCGACCCCGACGCACTACTTCCGGAGTAATGAGGGTATCGTAAAAGTGTTTTTTTGGAAATTTTGAAAAAAAGAGAAAATTTTCTTTAATTATTGGCAAATAAGTGCTATATTTGGAAATTAAAAAAAATTGGAATAAACACCAATCAAATACCATAACACAATAAAAACCTAAAGGCAGTGACTAAGAAATTACAAATCAGAGACTTGACGCTGCGCGATGGCCAGCAGTCTCTCTTCGCCACCCGCATGAAGCAGGAGAATGTAGACAAACTACTTCCCCTCTATCGTGATGCAAAGTTTTATATTATGGAAGTATGGGGAGGAGCAGTTCCCGACTCAGTAATGCGTTATCTTGGGGAAAGTCCCTGGGATCGTCTGAGATCATGCAGTAAAGCCATGAAGGGTATCTCCCTCCTCTCAGCCCTCTCGAGAGGGCGTAACCTCTTCGGCTACGTGCCCTATCCCGACAGCGTATTGGAAGGCTTCTACAAGAAAGCCATCGAGAATGGACTGAACGTGATGCGAATCTTCGATGCCCTCAACGACATCAACAACATCAAGGGGTCTATCGCGATGATCAACGAACTTGGAGGTGTATCCGACACAGCAGTATGCTACACAGTTGACCCGAAGGGCACACCTGAGAACGAGAAGATCTTCACCGACGAATACTTTGTCAACAAGGCACTTGAGATGGAGAAACTTGGTGCGAAGATGGTGACAGTGAAGGATATGGCAGGACTTGTGAATCCCGCCCGCATCTACACCCTTATGCCTAAGTTGAAGAAAGCGCTTAAGGTGCCTGTAGACTTCCACACCCACTGTACACCCGGTTATGGTTTGGCATCAGTATTGACAGCGATCATCCAGGGCGTAGACATCGTCGACACCAACATTTGGTGGTTTGGCGGTGGTTCGGCAGCACCTGCAATCGAATTGGTAGACATCTTCTGCCGCAAACTTGGCGTAGAATTAGCAGTCGACATGACAGCCGTGGCCAAGATTCGCGAAGAATTGAAGGGAGCACGCAAAGCCTTGGCAGACTTCGACTTGAACAAAGACAAATGGCCTAAAGACTTCGACGAGGCATACAAAGTAATGCCCAAAGAGATCGATGCCGAATTCGACAAAGCGATCGAGGCAGCAAAAGCCAACAAAGAGGAAGAGCTCTTGGCAGCATGCCACAAGATCGAAGAATACTTTGGTTTCCCGAAGCCCAACGAATTGGTAAAGAATGCCGAAGTACCTGGCGGTATGTACTCCAACATGGTAGCGAACCTTCGTTCGCTCGGTGCAGAGGATGTGCTCGAAGAGGCCATGGCATTGATTCCGAAGGTAAGACGCGATGCCGGTCTTGTACCCTTGGTAACGCCTACCAGCCAGATCGTAGGTTCACAGGCTGTGAACTTGGCAATGGACCGTCGTGCCGGCAAGCCCGACTATACCAACAAGAACAACCAATTCATCTCCTTGGTAAAGGGAGAATATGGCACAACACCGATAGCCGTAGATCCAAAATTCCGTGAGCAGATCACAGGCTCGGCAGAAGAGAAGCCTTACGACGTAAGCAGCTACAAGACACCCGCCAATCCTGAATTGGATAAATTCGGAGGCGTGAAGCTTGCTGCCAACGAAGAAGAGTTCCTTCTTCTCGAACTTCTTCCGACAGTAGCGAAGACCTTCTTGACCAACAAGCGCAAAGCAGAATACGAGGCAAACAAAGCAGCAGCACCTGCCGCTGCAGCCGCCGCACCTGTAGCAGCTGATGCCCCTGTCACCGGCGAAGTATTTGCCGCACCAATGGGAGGCACCGTACTTGAGCTCCGTGTCAAAGTAGGCGACACAGTGAAGAAGGGCGACGTAGTGCTCGTGTATGAAGCCATGAAGATGGAGAACGACCTTGCATGTGACAAGGCAGGCGTAGTGAAGCGCATCCTCATCGGCGAAGGCGACGTGATGGGCACCGGACAGGCGCTGATCGAATTTGCCGGCGCCGGCGAAAGCGTAGCACCTGTAGCCGCAGTACCTGCACCTGCAGCCAAGGCAGAGCCCGAAGCAGTAGTCGTAGAGGGCACCGGCGAAGTGATGAAAGCACCTATGGGTGGCACCGTACTTGAGTTCAAGGTAAAACCGGGCGACACCGTGAAGAAGGGTGATGTAGTCTTGGTATACGAAGCCATGAAGATGGAAAACAATCTCACGAGCGATCGTGAAGGCACTATCGCTGCCCTCCTGATCGAAGAGGGAGAAGTAATGGCAACCGACCAGCCCATCATCGAATTTGGCGCAGTGAAGGGTGGCGCGAAGCCGGCAGCCAAGCCTGCACCTAAGCCTGCACCTGCACCCGCTGCCAAGCCTGCAGCAGCTCCCGCACCGAAGGCTGAAGCGAAGAGTGTAAATCCCGTCGACATCAACAAAGCCCTGTCACCCGTAGAGGGTGGTACAGCTGCGAAGAGCGTACTCCCCACAGGCCGCAAAGAGAATACTCCAACCCTCAAACTCGCTGAGGGAACAACACTCGAGATCAACGTATCTCCCGACGGAGGCATCTCAATCCGCATCACCACAGGTAAATAATCTGACAAAATCCTGAATATGTTAAAGGCAAGCGTCTCGGACGCTTGCCTTTAGTTTTTTTAAGACCCCATCATAGAGAGACACCTTAGAGCGCGTTCCTTAAATTTTGGGGGTCGTAGAGGTCGTAGCCTTGAGTCGGGGGTCGTAGAGGTCGTAGCCTTGAGTCGATTTTGATTACTTGCTGAAAGGAGCATACTCATGTATGTGACTGAAAGCAAGTGATCAAAAGCGGCCAAGGATACGAGACTCAGGTAACTTCAACGTCTCCATTGAATTTTAGAATTGCAAATCATAGTTAACACTTTGTTAACATTATTCTTAAAAAAAGATTAAAATGACAACAAAATTAGCAATGGATACTGGTAATTTTAGTTACCTTTGTCCGGATCTTTTTGGCATATTTCGAAACTCACATCGGTTACAATGCACGCATTGCGCCCGCTGTGACTTTCAAAATCTGCTCAAAAATATCCGCCTCT
>SFMJ01000017.1 GCA_004553095.1 Bacteroidales bacterium | reverse complement strand
GGTAGACCGCCTCGCCATGACCGAAGAAATATAAACGCTGCTCGTGACCTTAACTTAGAATTAAACATCCCTAAAAAATTTGCCTGCAATATTACAAAAAAATCTACGACAATGCAAAAGATGTTATCTACAGCCAAAAGCCTGTTTTGAGTTAAGAGCGCGTTCCTGCTCTTAATATTTACGCCCGTCCGATCAGCAAAATTTAAATTTTAAAATCTCAGAGCCTTAAATTGAAAAAAACTAAACTGCAAATCACTGAAAAAGAATAAAATAAAGTCGATATCAATAACCTCAGTAATTCGAATAAAATAAATCAATCTTTCATGGATTTCTACATTATGTTAAATAGAAGGTGAAATTTAATGATGTGCAGTTGTTTCCCTCTTTTTCATTTTTATTCTTCCGATTTTTTCATTACCTTTGTAGTTTGCGTGTGAGGACTTTATTCATCCACTTTTTAAGGAACACGCTCTAAGTTCTAATCTATTAGTTATGATTTCGTTTAATTGTCAGAATGTCGATTTGCCTTCGCTCGATTTCGATCGGGTCAGAAGATGGATTTCCCAAGTAGCATCTTACCATAGTCGCTCGGTGGGAAGGCTGTCTTATATCTTCTGTGATGATGATTATATCTTGGATGTAAATCGAAAGTTCCTTCAACATGATTATTATACTGACATTATAACGTTCGATTATACTTCGCGAAGTAGGATAGCCGGTGATTTAGTCATATCTTTGGATACTGTCAGAACAAATTCAGAAGCCAATCATCAGCCCTACGAGCGTGAACTCTATCGTGTCATCATACATGGTATCTTACACCTCTGTGGCATCAATGATAAGGGTCCCGGAGAGCGTGAAATCATGGAAAAGGAGGAGGATCAAGCCCTCGCTATTCTCGATATTTTGGAGTAGATTTCACTTTTAAAAACTCTTTCTACTCTATTTTCTTTCAATTATTTTAGTCGAAATTCAGGAGTTTATATAGATAATGAGATTCGATTTTGATGTTATAGTTGTTGGTGCCGGCCATGCCGGTTGCGAGGCGGCAGCGGCTTCCGCGCGTCTCGGTGCATCTACGCTACTCATCACCAAGGATATGAACAGGGTGGCTCAGATGTCGTGCAATCCTGCTGTAGGTGGCATAGCCAAGGGGCAGATAGTCAGAGAGATAGACGCTCTCGGTGGCTGGATGGGAATAGTCGCTGATGAGACTGCCATCCAATTTCGGATGCTCAATCGCTCTAAGGGACCCGCTGTTTGGTCACCGCGTGTGCAGTCCGACCGCACTAAATATTGCGATCGTTGGCGCCAAGTCCTTGATTCTATTGAGGGCCTTTACCTCTTCCAGGATACTGTAGATCGTCTCTTAATCTCTGAGTCTGACCATTCGCTAAAGGGTGTCCAAACGGCTCTCGGTTTCGAGTTTCATGCCCCGCAAGTAGTGCTTACTGCCGGTACATTCCTCAATGGTTTGATGCATTTTGGACCTACAAAAATCGAGGGTGGACGTATCTCTGAGGACTCTTCCAAGGGTCTCACCGAGCAACTCGTCGGCCTCGGTTTTCATGCTGACAGGATGAAAACCGGTACGCCGGCGCGTATCGATGGGCGTACCATAGACTTCAGTTTGGCAGAAATTCAGGAGGGTGATAACCTACCTTACGAGAAGTTTTCTTTCCTTCCGGAGGTAAAAAGAACCCTTCGTCAGCGCCCTTGTTGGATCGTTCATACCAACCCTGAGGCCCACGAAAAGATGGTATCTCACCTCGACCAATCGCCCCTCTATAATGGAGATATTAAGAGCATAGGACCCCGTTATTGCCCCAGCATCGAGACCAAATTGGTGACCTTTGCAGACAAAGAAAGCCATCAATTATTCCTCGAGCCAGAGGGTGAAACAACCCAAGAATATTATGTCAACGGTTTTTCAAGTTCTATGCCTTGGCCTGTTCAGGTAGAGGCATTGCAATGCATTCCGGCACTCCGTGACGTGCAATTTTACCGTCCCGGTTATGCGATCGAATATGACTTTTTTGACCCCACACAGCTCACGCATGATCTTCAAACCAAACTCATCCCCGGTCTCTATTTTGCCGGTCAGGTGAATGGTACGACAGGTTATGAGGAGGCTGCCGCCCAGGGTCTCATAGCAGGTATCAACGCTGCCAGAAGATCGCACAACAAGGGTCCACTTATTTTGACACGCGACCAGGCATATATCGGTGTACTGATAGACGACCTTGTGACAAAAGGTGTCGACGAACCATATCGCATGTTTACCTCGCGCGCAGAATATCGTATTCTACTTCGTCAGGATGATGCCGATGTTCGCCTTACTCCTATCGGTTTTGAGATCGGTTTGGCGTCTGATCATCGTTATCAACTTCTTCAAGAGAAGATCCGTCAACGCGATGAACTGATAATCAACAGATTCTTGACCGAAAAAGGCACCTCGCCCCTGACAGCATCATGTCGATTGGTGGATCTATTACGTCGACCTCAACTTGACTTTGCGACGCTGATACCGCAGATACGCCCCTTAGCCAGGAGGGTAGGGGAGATCGAAGAGGCAAGGCGTGACGAGATCATCATGGCAGCAGAGATTCTTATTAAATATGATGGATATATCAAGCGAGAAAGAGATCTTGCCGACAAGCAAACTCGATTAGAGCATCTTCATATCCCCGACCAATTTGATTATCTCTCAGTAACCACCATCTCGACAGAAGCACGTCAAAAGTTGGACCGCATAAGGCCTGCTACAATAGGTCAAGCTTCCCGTATCCCGGGGGTCTCGCCGGCAGATATTAACGTACTCCTTCTCCTAATAGGGAAGTAAACAAAAGCCGGAATGCTTGATTAGATTCGGAAATTTATTCCTACATTAATATCAGCAGTCGGCAATAAATTGGATGGATAAAGTTCATGTTCCACGTGGAACAAGAGGGGTGCAAATCACCGCTGTTCTAAAGAGTTAGGTGGATGATGAGTGTAAAAGGAATATAAAGTAAAACTAATAAATACAACTAAAATCTATTTCTATGGAAATTGAAGATCTCAAACTTAAGATCAGGGATATTCCTGATTTTCCCTCCAAGGGTATCATGTTCCGCGATCTTACCACCCTTCTGAAGGATGGCGAGGCGCTGACTCTTATGAGCGATGCTCTCGTCGATATGTATAAGGATAAGGGTATCACTAAAGTGGTCGGCATCGAATCTCGCGGTTTCATCGGTGGCTCGATTATGGCGTATAAACTTGGTTGCGGGTTTGTGCCCGCCCGCAAACCGGGCAAACTCCCCTCTGTGACTATCAAGAAGGCTTATGCCAAGGAGTATGGTGTCGATACCATCGAACTGCATAGCGACGCTATCAGCGAAAATGATGTCGTGCTCCTTCATGACGATTTGCTCGCCACCGGCGGTACGATGAGAGCCTGCTACGATCTCGTAATGTCGATGAACCCGAAGAAAGTCTATGTCAACTTCGTCGTCGAATTGACTGCCCTTAATGGTCGCAACGCTCTCCCCGAGGGTTGCGAAGTTACCTCTCTACTGAAATACTAAAATCCGATTTAATCGCCGCCACTCTACTTTCTATCTTATTTTGATTTCGCGAATTTCAGAGTGGCATTTGTGTCGAATCGATCGAATGTCGTGCGCAAATTAAGATGATATTATACATATAATTCTTTCGATTTAATCGAGTCCCTTATATGTATAATGTAAATATAATCCGATCAATTCGTAAAATAGTAAAAGGGATGTGCCATCGTAAGATGTCTCATCCTTTTTTCTTATAAACTTCTCCCTTTTTCTTTTACTCTTCTCCGTTTAGCCGCCTCAATATTCATCACCCGTTTTCGTTATTATATTAAGAGCGCGTTCCTTAAAATTTTGAGGTCATAGGGGTGCATATTTTTGAGCGCGTTCTTATCCCTCGTACTTATGATTGATAAAAATACCGATATAAACTCTACATCTTCGCAGGTCGATGTCTCTTCCAACTCAACTGAGCTGGAGGGTGTCGGTCGTATGATCGATCAAATCGGCGGTTTTGAACTAGAGATCACCCCCGATAGATCTCGTGAGGATCTGCTTTATAATCGCCCCGGAAGTCAACTGCGCGAGAAGATCCTCAATCTCCCTGAGTCGCCGGGTGTATATATGTATCTCGATCGCCGCGGCAAGGTGATATATGTAGGCAAAGCAAAACGTCTAAAACGTCGTGTCTCAAGTTATTTCAATCGAATCCACGATATAAACCGCACCAATCTCTTGGTGCGTAATATCGTCGACCTCCGTTTCATCGTAGTCCCTACCGAGGAGGAGGCTCTCCATCTTGAGAATGCGATGATCAAACGCTATCAGCCTCATTACAACGTGCTCCTCAAGGATGACAAGTCTTATCCCTGGATTGTCGTAACCAAGGAACTGTTCCCACGCGTTTTTATGACTCGCGAACGTGGTCTCGATGCAAAGTATTATGGACCATATAGCAATCAGCAGGCTGCTCGCACACTGCTCGAACTGATTCGCGACACTTATCCTCTCCGCTCTTGTCGACATTCCCTCGATGAGAGAAGCGTCGCTCGCAATAAATATCGTCTTTGTCTCGACTATCATATCGGCAAATGTGGCGGCCCATGTTGTGCCAAGATCAATCCCGAACAGTATGGCGAGATAATCCGTCGAGTTCGCCAGATCTTGAATGGCGAAACCATCGAATTGGAGAGAATGCTCCTGCAAGAGATGACTCAACTTGCTGAGGTTTGGAAATTCGAGGAGGCTCAAGAGTTGAAGGAGAAGTATGAGATAATCCGTCGTTATAATGCCAAGAGTGTGATTGGCGACTCGGCGGTGCCTGACGCCGGTGTCTTCGCATACGTTGAGAGCGACGATAGGGCATACGTCACTTTTATGCATTTGCATCATGGGGCTGTGACTCGCAGTTTGAATCTCGAATATAGCAAGCGTCGCAATGACTGCCGCCGTGAAGAGGTGCTCTCTTCGGCGATAGGGGAGGTGATGGAGCGTTTCGATTATCGCCCCGAAGATCTTATCCTGCCTTTCATGCCCGATGTAGATTTTGAGGGAGTTCGAATCGTTGTGCCCCAACGGGGTGAAAAACGCAAGACCTTGGAGATCGTCGAGAAGAATGCAAGGCAATATATGAAAGATCGAGAGCGCGAAGTCGAGGCTCTCAATCCCGACCGGAGTGTCGACCGCCTGATGGAGCGGATGAAGAGTGACTTCCGTCTGCAAGTCGAGCCTCGTCATATCGAGTGCTTTGACAATAGTAATATTCAGGGCACGAATCCTGTGGCGAGTTGTGTCGTGTTCAGAGATGGCAAACCGGCACGTCGCGACTATCGTCATTTCAACATCAAGACGGTGGTAGGAGCCAACGATTTTGCCTCGATGAAGGAGGTGTTGCATCGTCGTTATACTCGCATGATGGCGGAGGGTGAGGAACTGCCTCAACTGGTAGTGGTGGATGGAGGCAAGGGGCAGTTGAGTGCCGCCGTCGAAGCCTTTGAAGAGATGGGCATCCATGGGGTAGTGGCATTGGTGGGTATCGCCAAGCGACTTGAGGAGATCTATTTTCCGGGCGACACCCTCCCTCTCTACCTTGACAAGACCTCACCCTCGTTGAGAGTGATCCAGTCGCTTCGTGACGAGGCGCATCGCTTCGGCATCACCCATCACCGCAACAGGCGCAGTAAGTCGCAGACAGTCAGTGAATTAGATAACATTAAGGGGATTGGACCCGCCACGGCGTCGACATTGATGCGTCATTTTAAGAGCCTTAAACGTCTGAAAGAGGCGGAGTTGACCGAGGTGGAGGCGGTGGTGGGCAAGTCGAAGGCAGCATTGATCTTTGCGGCATTCTCGGAGAAGAAATCATGATAAGAGCGCTCTAAACTCGTTCTATTTAGGTAAAAAATGATAAAAGGGGGTGAAATATCGCGATAAACTGCGCGTATTTAATGAAATTTTTATAAATTTGCTACTCCGAAAAAAGCAAATGAAAAAAATACAGGAATTTCTACGTCCCGAGCTCGACCGGATGAACCAGATCATAGTCGAGACTTTGAAGACATCAAACAGAATCATGGATGATGTAGTGACCCGCTATCTGCAGGTCAAGGGGAAGCAGATCCGACCGACACTTGTGATATTGAGTGCTCGCATGTTTGGCGAGGTGACGTCCGAGGTGTTGTATGCCGGAGCGGCCTTGGAAATGCTTCACAATGCATCCTTGATCCATGATGATATAGTCGATGAGACGCCGATGAGGCGTGGTGTCGAGACGATCAACGCAGCCATGGGCAATCATGTTGCGGTCTTGGTCGGTGACTATTTTGTATCCAACGCATTGGCAGCAGGTATCCGCAGTGGCAATATACGAGTGATCAAGGCCCTCTCCGATCTGGGCAAGGAGTTATGTCTCGGCGAGATCGATCAGATGACTAATGCCGAACTTCATAAGCATGAAGAGGAGGGGTATTACAGCATGATCAAGCAGAAGACAGCCTCTCTTTTTATGAACTGTGTGAGACTTGGTGCCGACTTGGCGGGAGCTGATGAGGATGCCTGCGTGCGTTTGGTGCGTTATGCCGAATTGCTTGGCATGTGTTTCCAGATCAAGGATGATATCTTCGACTATTTCGACGATCCGAAGATAGGGAAGCCCACGGGCAATGATCTTCGCGAGGGTAAGGTGACCCTCCCCTTGCTATATGCCTTGCGCACGGCTCCGGAAGAGGAGAGGGATCAGATGCTGGCTCTCTTGGAGGCTGACAATCGCGATCGTACTTCTATCGAGACGCTGATAGGCTTTGCCAAGCGCAGAGGTGGTATAGAATATGCCTACAAGCGCATGAGAGACATGCAGAGCGAGGCAAAGGAGATTCTAGATACATTTGTAGACAGCGAACCCAAACGCGCCTTTAGCGAGATTTTTGACTATATCATAGCGCGTGACATGTAAGTACTCTAATGTTGAGACGGTGTATGATAGAGGGTGTGGCGGAGGCCGGTTGTGACGAGGCCGGCCGTGGTTGTCTTTGTGGTCCGGTGAGTTGCGCCGCCGTGATCCTCCCTCCCGACTTCGAGTCTGCCGAGCTTAATGACTCCAAGCAGTTGACAGCCTCAATACGCGAGCAACTTCGTGTCAAGATCGAGCGTGAGGCTGTAGCGTGGGCTGTAGTGATGGTAGATGCCGAGGAGATCGACCATATCAACATCCTCAACGCATCAATCGTCGGTATGCAGCGTGCCTTGGATGCACTGTCGCTACGCCCCGAACATATCCTGGTGGATGGCAATAAATTTCGTCCCTATCTTGATCCGCAGCGCATGATTGACATTCCTCACCACACGGTGGTGAAGGGTGACGCCACTTTTATGTCGATAGCTGCTGCGTCGATTCTCGCCAAGACCCATCGCGACCGACTGATGAAGCAATATGCCGAGCAATACCCCGGCTACGGTTGGGAGGATAACATGGGCTATCCCACCAAAGCCCACTACGAAGGAATCCGCCGCCAAGGCATAACCCCCCTCCACCGAAAATCATTCAAACTCTACAAATAATTCTTTCAGGAGATTGCTGACCTGGTTGGTTAGGCTCTTGCTGTTGAACATTTCTTCCCAGCGGGTTAGGGCTTTTTCTCCCTTTTCGGCTACTTTGTCGGGATGGGAGATCTCTTGGGCTATGATTTGGGCATATTCCGCTGCCATCTTCTCTTCCGGCTCCCCTTTGCCGGGACGGAGCAATATGCCGGTTTCGGATGTGACAAGTTCCCCGACTTGATCCACATCTGTCGAGATCACCGGTATGCCATAACTCATAGCCTCGCCAAGACACACCGGCACACCCTCGCTACGGCTTAGTAAGATAAACCAATCGGGTGGTGTTGTGGCATATAATTTCTGAATCTCTTGATTGTCCATCACTCCGTGCATGATCACCTTCAAGTTGGGTCTTGTAAGGTTAGATATGGCTCTCTCCATGCTTTCCATCAGCGTGCCGGTGCCCATCACATGCCATACTATCTGCTTGTCGGGGAGAAGCCCTGACAATGCATCCAAGGTCCTTAGTATCAACAGTGGTTGCTTGATGCTCTCAAGACGTATGGCACTGGCAAAGGTGATCGTATCTATTCCGGCTGATCGGCTTAAAGTCCGGCGGGCGGCTTCTCTATCTTGACGCGACAGGGGAGTATGGGTGCGGGTCGATCCGAGATATATAGTGACAAAGCGGTCGCGATGACGAGGATAGCGTTGCGACAGATACTCTCGACCCTCCTCGGAGATGCAGATTACTTTGTAGATATTCTCTAACAAAAGATCGCGAAGACTCTGCGATCTGAACACCACCGGCTCGATATCGAAGAGATCATAACGGTGGGCACGAGTCACTACCTTCCACCCCTCCTTGTCTGCCAGATGAGCCATGCCATAGGCGGCTTCAAAGGTCCATAGGCTGAAAAATATCGTATCATCCGGGGTCATATTATGCCTTCGAGTCACCCTCTTGATGATGCGCGAAGTGACAACGGTATTGATGGCAGTCAGCACCCCTTTGCCCCATTGCTTCCATCCTCGAGGCTCATGGCGCATCCTCCATATAGCCCTCCACACGAAGGGGTGAAACAGATAGAAGATGCGGAGCAACTTGGAGTGGAGCAGGCGATCCTGCGCCATCGAGCGGTCGACACTTACCCCCGGAGGTAGAGACTCCTCATAACGACGGAGACAAGGCTTTGGATCGGTGGGGAGCAACACCACTTCATCTGCCCACTTCAGCATGCTACGCAACTGAGGGTCGACGAATGATTTCTCGGTATATTCGTCGCCCGGATAGCCCTGGGTGGAGAATAGGATTCGTTTCATAACGCGTCGATAATCTTGCGGGCGAGTCGCTGAGTGAATGAAGAAGACATGATCCGGAGATAGATGCGAGTCTTGAGGGTGGGGGTGATGTCATATTGCTTGATGAATCGCGCCACAATCTCGCGATTCGAGCGGCTGTCGCATCTGAAGGCGAGGGAAGCGAGATACTCTATCCTGCGGCTGTTGAACTCGCGGACCTCATCGCCAGAGACGTTGAAATGTCTCTGCAACATCAGCGACTGCCTCACGACTCGGCGAGTATACTCGAACATTTGGTCCGGCTCCTTACGGTGAGACACCGAATCATGCCCGATGCTATAATGGAGGGTAATCTGAGGGAGTATCACCACTCTGCCGGCATGAGCCATGGCGAGGATGATTTGCAAATCTTCGCAAGCGAACTCCCGGTCGAGGCAGAGCGAGGGGTGACGGTCGGCAAAATCGATGATTAGATCGCGGCTATAGAGGGCGGTGCAGAGATGGACCATACGTCGCTGGGTCACGATGTCTGTCAGGAGTGTGCCCGGGGGGTAGAACTCCATGCCGCGAGGGGGAAGGGCATTGGATTGGCGCGATAACTCGCCGGTCTGAGAGTCGCGACACATCCAGTCGGTGGCTACCATCGACACGTCGCTATACTCGCGCACCACATTGAGCTGGCTCTGCAACTTCGTGTCGTCGACCCAGACATCATCGCCGGCGCAATCAGCTATCCAATTGCCTCGCGCACGGCGGATGCAATCAAAATAATTATCCACGACGCCCATGTTCTGTGGGCGTCGCAGATAACATATCTTATCCGGAAATCTGCGTGCATAGTCTTGGCATATATCGCCGGTGGCATCGGTCGATGCGTCGTCACCGATCACGATCTCATACTCGACATCAAGCCGCTGAGACAAGATCGAATCGAGAGTGCGAGCGATGCTATCCTCCTGATTGTATGTTACGACTATGACAGAGATTTCTACCATTTACATTTCTTGTTTATGTCAGCGGGAATGGCATCCTTGTGTACGCCCACGCCGAGAGTCTTCTCCAAGAAGAAGGGCATCGACACATAGAGATAGCCATCATATATCTGATTGGTGTCCCAAGAATTTTTTACCTTATAATACTTATTTCCCTCCTGGTCGGTGGCAGTGCCCACGATCACCATGCCATGATCGTCGGTGGTCTCGAAATTATCGAAAGTCTTCTGTCGAGACTCTTGCGACACAGTCTTCTCCTTGATGGGGCCTTTGATGTCGAACTTGGCGTCGGCGCGATCCTTGTCAGAGAGTTTTACCCAGCGGCTGAGTTCGGTGTCGGTCATATCCTTGGTATCCTTATCGTCGGGGAGGAGGGCATAGCCCTTGGTCCACTTGAAACCACCCTCCGACACGTCGGCAGCCCACATCACGGTCCAGCCCTTGTCGAGAGCATTGTCGACGATGCGTTGCATTTCCTCCATCGGCACGTTCATGCTGCGAGTCCATGCCCAGTTGTCGGGGATTTCGAGGATGAAACTCTCATAGAAGGGATGGTGGGTATAACTGGTGATATTCACGAAATTCTCCGGCTCGAGCCCCATCTCCTTAGCCCAAGACTGAGGAGTGTATGTTTTGCCCTTATATGTAAAAGACTCGGGGAGGGGGCCAAGATAGGCATCGAGGATGCCGATCAGGCCGGGGAGCCAGGCGTCGGTGAGTTTGCTATTCTTTTGGCCGCGATTCAAGACAGCGCGGAGATATGCCTCCATAGCCTCTGCCATCTCATAGTGAGAATGCTTCGCTTCGCCATAGTTCAAGCCGGTGTAAGCTTCTTCGGGCATCGCTCCATACTGCATGGTCATGTTGAGCACATCGCCCCAAGAGCCACCCTGAGCGAAAGTGATGTTGCCATTCATGCGCATAAACTTCTTAGCCTTGTCGATATAGGCATGACGCACGATGAACATCTCCGAGATGTCCAATTCCGGGCCACCCTTGCGAAGAACATTATCCTCCAAGGTAGACACTCCGGAGAATGCCCAGCATGTGCCCGACTTATTCTGATCCTTGACCGAACCGGTCTTATTGATCTTCACATCGGTGAAGGTGAACCCGGTAGAATCGGGGTTGACTACTTCCGGCTCGGCGGCGGGGGCCATACGATCCGTAGCGAAGAGAGAGGCGGCAATCATCGTTCCGACTGCCATGATTGATAATCTTTTCATGTGTAGTTTATGGTATTAATGAAAAATTTTCAGTAATCTTGGTGCAATATTAGCGAAAAATTGGCATATTGGCAAAAAAGTAAAGCAAATTATGCTTGAATAGTTGTAAGAATCGCAATAAAATCCTTAAATTTGCAGTCGAAAACAAGACCCATCATCGAAATAACGTAAAGTCAGAATAATCATTACTTCAATTTTAATATATAGATTTTTATGGGAGGTTTTTTTGGTGTGATCGCTAATCGTCCGATAGTCAATGATTTGTTCTATGGCACGGACTATCATTCACATCTTGGCACACGATGTGGAGGTATGGTGACCTACGACGGAGAGAATGGCTTCAATCGCGCCATTCACAGTTTGAGTCGCAGTTATTTTCGTCCGAAATTTGAGGATGAATTAGACTCATTCCGGGGTAACTCGGGAGTCGGTTCGATCAGTGACACCGATCCACAGCCGATTATAGTCAATTCTCATCTTGGCAAATATGCCGTAGTGACAGTGGCGCGTGTCAACAATGCTCGCGCCATAGCGTCGAGTCTGTTGGAGCAGGGTATGCATTTCAGTGAGATGTCAGCCAATAAGATCAATCAGACGGAATTGGTGGCGCTTCTTATCAACATGGGGAAAGATTATGTCGACGGCATCAACCTGGTGTATAGCCGCATAGAGGGTTCATGCTCGATGTTGGTGCTCACCGAAGATGGCATCATAGCTGCGCGCGACTATTTGGGGCGCACCCCTATCATCATCGGCAAGGGGAAAGATGGATATGCCTTGGCGAGCGAGACGAGTTCATTTCCCAATCTTGGTTATGAATATGTCAGAGATGTCCTTCCGGGCGAGATCGTGAAGATCAAGGCTGATGGCGTCGAAGTGCTGCAGGAGGGTGCAAACCGCGAGCAGATATGCTCTTTCTTGTGGGTATATTATGGTTTCCCGGCTTCCGACTATGATGGCATCAACACCGAATATGTGAGAGAGGCGGCAGGCCGTGCCATGGGTCGCGAAGACAAGACCGAGGCTGACCTGGTGTGTGGTATCCCCGACTCCGGAGTCGGTTTTGCATTAGGTTATGCCGAGGGTAGTGGTATCCCCTATCGTCGGGCAGTGTTGAAATACACTCCGACATGGCCTCGCAGTTTCACTCCCAGTTCACAGGATCGACGAGCGTTGGTGGCAAAGATGAAACTGATCACCAATCGAGCGATGCTCCAAGGACGCGACGTGGTCTTCTGCGACGACTCGATAGTGCGTGGCACGCAACTTGGTGACAACGTGAATGTCTTCTTCGAGCGCGGAGCTCGCTCGGTGCATGCTCGCATCTCCTGCCCTCCGCTGGTGTATGGATGTCCCTACATCTCCTTTACCAACTCCGAGAGCGACATGGAACTTATCACACGCCGAGTCATCGGCGACCTGGAGGGTGATCCCTCGGCGCGACTCGAGCAGTATGCCACCACCGGCACACCCGAATATCAGCACATGGTCGATGAAATAGCCCGCAGATTGGGTCTTACATCGCTGAAATTCTGCAAGATAGAAGATCTTGTCGAGAGTATCGGCCTCCCCAAGGAGAGGATATGCACCTACTGCTTCGACGGCTGTGGAAAGATGCCTTGCCAAGCCTGGAAAGAGGACCACGGATGCTCTTGCAAGTGCTCTAAAAAATAATTATCAAAAAAGATTGTTTTTTAGAGAAAAAAATTCTATATTTGTGTGTTTTATATAATTAAGAATAGTATCTATTATATGTATCTTTGAAAGATACGTGTTCTTTATGTTTTTTTTGTATATATGTTGACCATAAAAGAAATTACCGAGTTGAGGAAAACCGGAGATTTGAGTCGAGCGTATAAAGAATGCTCAGTTATTTTGAAATCGAATCCCGACGATAAGTTTGCTCGTATATCGATGGCTTATTGTCTGAAAGGGATGATGGAACTTGCAACCGATCAGATGGATGTTCCTGAGTTATGCAGGTTGATCAGAGAATATGCAGATCTCCATCTTGAGGCAGTCGACGAGCATGAGATGAACCATAAGATCTCATGGGTGGTGCGTGGTTTTACGACGAAGTATGCCAACGACGAAAGATTGAACACCGCCATGATCGACAGGATCTTTGACGCTGTGACGAGTGTTGATTTCCTGGCGCCCCATCGCTACTATTCCGTATTGCTTGATGCCTTCTTGAAAGTCAAGGAGGTCAACGGGAATGTATGGCAGGGCTTGGCACAAATGGTGGAATGGTGGGGCTTGGAAAATCTTCTTGAGGAGGATTTCAAGAAGGTGCTTTTGGCGAATGGTCACTGGATGATCTCACTTGCCGAGCGAGTGCTCAGCGCATACGTCAAGGTGTTGCTCATTAAGATCGCCAAGGGGGAGCATGTGCAGGAGGCAGTGGCTTTTGCCGACAATCTTACACAGTTCGTGACTGATCATCCCGACATCAAGAATCTGAACTACTATCGTGCCAAGATTTATAAGGCTCTCGGCATGATGAACGAGGCTCGCACTGCCGCTCGCGAGTTCGTGAAGCAACGCCCCAAGGAGTTCTGGTCCTGGTCGATGCTTGCCGAACTGATCGACGACGATAAGGCGAAACTCTCTTGCTATTGCAAGGCATTGACATGCCCTTCCGATCCCTCTTTCCTGGTCAAGGTGAAGGCTGCCGCCGGTGTGCTGATGTATTATTTCGGCAATTATCCCGAGGCACGTCGCGAATTTGATGACATCATCGCCATCCACACCAAGAAGGGCTGGAATATCCCCCAGAATGTCGATGAGATCACACGCCAGCAATGGTATCAGTCGACGGTGCCTTCTGCCAACAATGTCCCCTTCTATCGCGCTCACTGCGACCTGGCTGAAGACTTCTTCTATGGAGATATCCCCGAAGTCGGTGTCCTCATCTCGCATATCAACCATCAGAAGCAGGTGTGCGGATTCGTTACCGAGGATCGTCGCAACGGCTATTTCTCGATCAAGAAGAGCAAGGAAAATTTCGTGGAAAATCAGATCTATGCCGTACGATTCAACGGCGATATCCCGGTAGGCAAACCTGCCACTTTCTGCACTATCCGACGTGTGGTGGATTTCACTCCTTACGCCGGCAAACTCTTCCGCAAGGAGACGCTCGAAGTGACTCTCCGTCTCGGCCAGTCGTTTACTTTCGTAGGAGATGTATATATCGACGCCAAGATGCTCCCCGCAGACTTCCGCTCGGGCGATATCTTCGAGGTAATCTCCGTGCCTTACTACAATATCAAGCGCGACCAATGGAGCTGGCGTGCAGTCCAACTCAAACGCCCCGAGTAATCTGACTCGGCAGTAGTGTGATGACAAAATAATAAGAGCGCGTTCCATACGAATGCGCTCTTATTATTATTCTTATAATTGCTTCATCTTATCTGTGTAAGGGGATCTTCTCATATCTTGCCACTATGCCTATATAGAGTATCAGCATCGCCACTCTCACCATGTATGTGCCCCACATCGGGAGGAATCGCTCTGCCCCCATCCCGACGCCGTAAAGCAGCAGCGTGAGCAGCGTATAGAGCACCAATCGCTTCACTGGATAGTCGATAGGATAATAATGTTGTCCTGCGAAATAGGAGATCACCATCACCGAGAAATAACTGCCCAATGCAGCCCATGCCGAACCCAGATAGCCATCAGGTATGCCGATCGAGCGCACCAGCCAGATATTGAGCACCAACATCAGCACGAAGCATGTTAGCGAGAGATACATTCCCCACTCGGTGCGGTCGGTGAGTTTATACCACAAGGAGAGATTGAAAAAGACGCCGAAACAGAGCTCGGCGATCATCATGATCGGCACTACCTGAAGCCCCGGCCAGTAGGCGGGTGATACGAAATGCTTCAAAATCGGGAGAAAATACATCACTCCCAAGAAGATGAAGAGGCCGAAGATAACGAAGAATTTCATCGCATCGCTATATGCCTGCTTCTTATCATCGCCCCCCTCCTTGGCACGAGCGAAAATGAAGGGCTCGTAGGCATAGCGGAATGCCTGGGTGAACATCACCATCACGATGGCAATCTTGATATTGGCACCATATATGCCCACCATCGAGCGTGCTGCCTCATCTTCCCCCTTGAAGAGATAGGGGATAATGATCTGCCCCATATTCTGACTCAAGATGCCGGCAACACCCAAGATGAGCAGTGGCCAGCTATAGCGGAGCATTTGACGCAAGAGCGAACCGCTGAAGCGATAGCGACGACCCGTGAGTTGAGGCAATAGACAGAGCAATACCACCAGCGAGGAGATGATGTTGGCGACAAAGATCCATCCGATGCCGAAGGCCTCCCCACCCATCGGCGTGTAAAACCAGCCGATCAGCCATTCGGCATGTTCCACCATCCATGGACACACCAAGAGGAAGAAGATGTTCAGACTGATGTTGAGTGCCACATTCAGCAACTTGATGCCGGCAAAGCGAAATGCCAGTTTCTTGTATCGCAGATAGGCGAAGGGAAGATTGGAGAAGGCATCGATAGCCACCGTCACTCCCAATAGCCAGACATAGAGCGAATGTTGTGGCAAGAGCATCACATTCGAGATCGGCGCCAATAGCAGCGTCAGAAGGATGATGAACGCCAACGATGTCGAGCCCACCGAGATCAGCGATGTGGTGTAGACTCGCTCCGGATCTTCCTCCTTGTTGGCGAAACGGAAGAAGCCGGTCTCCATACCATAATTGAGCACTACGAGAGCCACAGCCGTGAAGCTATAGAGATAACTCACGATGCCATATTCCTGGGTCGGGAAGAGATAGACATAGAGGGGAACAAGACACCAATTAAGGAATCTCCCCAGGATGCTGCTGAGACCATATACGGCGGTCTCTTTGACCAATGTTTTAATACCCGCCATGATTTTTTATCTATAGATTAATCACGTGTTTTGTTAGTTTTGTAATATGTTCCTGAAAGGCAGGTGACGGTATATGACTGCCCACCTTCGATTTACTCCTCTTCGTCGAAGAGTCCCGGTATCGATGCCGGATTGTGGTACTCGCCGAGGCGTCCCAGATGCCGGTAGGCCAATTCGGTGACTTCGCGACCGCGAGGAGTGCGTTTCAAGAAGCCCTCCTTGATCAGGAAGGGTTCGTAGACCTCTTCGATGGTGCCGGCATCTTCGCCGATGGCAGTGGCGATGGTGGTGAGACCCACCGGGCCACCCTTGAACTTATCGATGATGGTCAGCAGGATACGATTGTCGATCAGGTCGAGACCATATCGGTCGATATTGAGTGCTTCGAGGGCAGTGCGAGCGATGGGGAGGTCGATATGTCCCGAACCGCGCACCATTGCGAAATCTCGCACACGGCGCAGCAACGAGTTGGCGACACGCGGAGTGCCACGGCTGCGGAGTGCTATCTCGCGGGCGGCATCATCATCGATGCCGATGCACAGAAGCCGCGCCGATCGCTTCACGATGGTCAGCAAGAGGGCATGATCGTAATATTCCAGGTGACACTGTATGCCGAAGCGAGCTCGCAACGGCGCTGTCAGACTCCCCGACCGGGTCGTGGCCCCCACCAGCGTGAAGGGAGCGATGGAGAGTTGCACAGACTTCGCTCCCGGGCCCTTGTCCAAGAGGATGTCGATGCGGAAATCCTCCATAGCTGAGTAGAGATATTCCTCTACGACCGGGTGTAGACGGTGGATCTCGTCGATGAAGAGCACATCGTGAGGCTCCAACGACATCAAGATGCCTGCCAGATCGCCCGGCTTGTCGAGCACCGGCCCGGAGGTGGTCTTAAATCCGACCCCCAACTCGTTGGCTATGATGTTGGAGAGGGTGGTCTTGCCGAGCCCCGGAGGGCCATGCAGCAGGGTGTGGTCGAGGGCCTCCCCTCGCATGCGGGCTGCCGCCACGAATACGCTCAAATTGTCTATAATCTGCGCCTGACCGGTGAAGTCGGCAAAGGAGAGGGGGCGCAATGCCTTCTCGATGTCGCTCTCAGCGCCGTCAGGCTTCATGCGGTTTTGTCTTATATCGAAATCGTCTGCCATGATGTTGATTCGATCGGTGTAGAATTATTGTAGATGGTTCTTGCGAACCGTGTATGATTAAAATTTACGACACTCGATGGTGGCTATATCCGATTCGAGTACCATCTTCGAGCCGGTGGCACTCACCACCTTCAGCACACAGGGATTGGCAGTAAAACCAAAGGGGTAGAGCTCCTCGTCGGTCGGACCATTGCGGAAATCGACGCTCAGGATATCTGCCTTCTTGTCGTAGGAGATCACACCGGTGCGCTTGGGAGAGGGTGCCGGATTGTCGAGTTGCAGCAATTCGATCTGGATGCAGATGAAGAGCGTCTTGGGAGTGGATATCTCGTTGCTCCCCTTATAGGTGATGGTGGATATCTGCCAATAGCCATCGATCTTGCCATTGTGGGAATAGCGGCTGCACCCGAATGATGAGAGCGTCAACACCGCCACTATCGTGAGTAATATTATGTATAAGGACTTACGCATAGTCAGATGTAGTAAAAATTACAAATTAAGAAACAAATTAGCATCAAGCATCAAATTATGCATTATGCATTAATTATTAATCATTAGAACCATCCGGTCTTGGCTATCGACAGCATACCGCCGAAAGAATTTCCCAACAGCGAGCCATGATCAGCCGCCAAAGAGAAAGAGGCTTCCCAACCTTTCAGTTTCTTGGGATGATATTTCAGTTCGGCGAGCCAGCTGAAGTTGCTCTTGGGGTCGGTGAAGGGGACATAATATGTTCCCCAGCTGCGAGTATGGGAGAGGAGCACGCGATAGGAGAGTTGGTCGGTAGGATCACCCTTGAAACCCAGATGATGGGCGCGGATGCGAGTGGAGAGTAGATACATCCGATGGTTGTCGTTATAGAGAGGGGCTGTGAAGAGAGGATTGGCGATCGGTTGCCCCCAGTGCTGCCAGCCATTGAAGATATAGTGGTCGTAATACTCATCGCGGCCCGAGATCTGATAATTGATATTATCGGTATGATCCCAATATACGGGTCCTGACTGATCTTTTGCATATAGATACTCATAGAGGACTTCGGAAACGAAAGGATTCTTCGGCAGGCGGCCATGCACGCCATACAGCCCGTCGTGGCGCGGATATTCCATAAAGAGCATCGAATGGTCTTCGAAGAAATGCTGGTAATATAGACGGACCATCCATCCGCTCGGGTCTTCCCATTTGAGCGACATGCTCCAATTGCCCAAGAAATTACCCTCGACATTATACCTTTCGCCACCGATTACATTATCATCGCCGGCTGCGAGAGGTATCATTGCTCTCACCCAAGCCTTGAAGTCGGTGGGGTTCTTGATCCACGTCTTATTGCCATCCTGGTTCCAGGTCTTGCCGCCAAACTGCGAATCGACCACGATACCGAGTTCACCCTCGAGGGGGAATTTGCGGGCATTGCCGAAGCGGAAATAGAGGGCGCGCGAGCAATAGAGCGTGTTCAGAGCATAACTATACTCGGGGTTGGCCCAACGCTTCACCCACCAGTTGTCGGTAAACATACCGTAAGCGATATAGCCCTTCATGGCAAACATCTCCTTGCACCCCCACACATTGGCATAATCGAACACGCCGAGTCTCACCTGGGGTATAGGGCGAGCATTCCATCCCTGGGTCAGCGATCCGGAGGAAAGGTCTTGGCACACGAAGCCATCATTGATCTCCTTGGCGCCCACCAAGAGGTCGAGACAGCGATATCTCACCTCTGCATATAGTTGCTGAGGCATGAAGATCGACTCGAAGCGATAGGCGACACCCATATCGATGCCGGCGCCCCAGGAGAAGGGCTTCTCCTCATCCATATCCTTGAAGGCGGCGAGACGGAGCCATAGATTATTACGTTTTGTACTCGAGAAGCCATAACGATTGGCGTTGAGCCATAGAGGGTTGTTTTGACCCCCGGCTATGGTGGTGCCGATCTCGGCGCGATAGCGGATCGAATCATTCCACTCGGCCCGGGCTGTGATGCCGGTGAGCGTCATTAGAGCCCCCAACAGCAACGTAGATGCATATTTTAGTGTCATAGAAAAATTAATTTCTTATATACAAAATATGGAGTCAAGAAGCAAAAATGGGAGAGAACACGACTCCAAGCACACAAATTTACAACAAAATAGAGAGAAAATCACGAAATTTTAATAAAAAATCAGAAAGATTTGGTTAAAAAGAAAAAAATTACTACTTTTGCAGTCGCAAAATGCGCCGGAGTTGTGCAGTTGCAGATTTGTGGCCCATTCGTCTATCGGTTAGGACGAGAGATTTTCATTCTCTAAAGAGCAGTTCGACTCTGCTATGGGCTACCATTAATAACTACCAAAAGAGATTTTTTAAGATGGCAAATCATAAATCATCATTAAAAAGAATCCGCCAGGCGGAAAAAAGAAGACTTGAGAACCGTTACTGGGCAAAGACAGCGAGAAATGCTGTGCGTCGTGTGCGCAAAATGACTGACAAGGCTGAGGCTGAAGCAGCTTACAACAAGGTGAGCGCTCTTCTCCAGCGTCTCGGTCGTAAGAACATTATCTCGAAGAATAAAGCCGGTAACTTGTGCAGCGGTCTCGCTAAGCACATCAACAAGCTCGGCTAAAGCATAGCGTGTATGACCCCCTCGAGGTCGTGAGTTCAACTCCCCTCGATGAGGCAGCGTCAGCACATTGAGTAGGCCCATTCGTCTATCGGTTAGGACGAGAGATTTTCATTCTCTAAAGAGCAGTTCGACTCTGCTATGGGCTACTTCCCCAAATCCATCCTATCCCCGAAAGTCGGCGTCAGCGTAAGCTGACTCCGGCTTTCACTCTTCTTAGAGCCTACTGATAGCCCTCTAAAACAAAGACTCCGAACCGCGACAACACCCATACCGGCGAAAAACAGCCGATAATCCGCCACGAACAACTAAAAACACTTCTTTGTGGCGAAAAATCACTGATAATTCGCCACGAAGACCCTAAAACACCCTTTCGTGGCGAAAAATCGCCGATAATCCGCCACGAAGACCCTAAAACACCCTTTCGTGGCGAAAAATCACCAAGTCACTCCGGCATAGTAAACAATGAAATCACCCTCCAAGATTTGTTTGAATAAAAAGAATGGGCGTTCTGTGGAACACCCATTCTTTTTATTTTTCGGAACGGAGGATTTGGTA
>SFMJ01000016.1 GCA_004553095.1 Bacteroidales bacterium | reverse complement strand
GGATGCGCCGGACTTGGAGAGTAAGATAATACAAGGTCTCGATTCTCGGCTGTGTCGTCGAGAACCAATATTTGAGTTGAGGATAAGTTAAATATTTCGACGATCAAGTCTCCCTTCGACTGTTGAATATAGCGAATGAAATCGCTATCATCGATCAATAGGAAAGACTCATCGGTGGGCAATCTTCCGAGTTCACCTGCCAACACCATGTTGGCAACAAAACAAGAAGAAGATAATTTTTGTTTTATTTGGTACGAGCAGTTGCTACTCGAAACAAAAGAACCAACATTAAAAGTCATAATAAATCAAATAAATCGAATGCGCTACGCATTATTCTACCACCGGGCTTCAGTAAATCTTTTGTAATTGCTCTTGGGCTTTTTGCTGATCGCTGGGAAGAACGTCACCATCCTGTTTCGGTTTTACAGACGGCACTTTTAAACCGGGGATAACTTCTTGTTTTTGGTTATCAGCATTTGTCTTTCCTTCAGGCTTTGCTGCGCCGGTAGTGGCAGGAGTGGTGGCGGATGGTTTGCCGGCAGTGGGGGAGGCTATGGGTGCGATGTTGCTTTGGTCGGACTCGGCTTCTTCGGCGGGAGTGGATTGCTGTTTCGTGGATTTTATCTCCTTGATCTTGCTTTTTGCATCGCCCTCTCCTCTTTCTCCTCTCTCCTTATCTTCGGTCATCTCCGTTTTCTTATCCTTATCGGAACATCCCGGCAGATAATTCAGACAAAAATACACCGCTCCGACCACGACAGCTACGATCAGAGCCAATGTCAGGTACTTCCCCGACTTACCGCCTGAGGGCTTTCCTTCCGATTTAGTATCCTTCTCGACGATAGCCATACGCTTGGAAGGGATCGCCGCCACCGCCTCCGATTTAGTATCCTCCTTCGGAGTCGGTTTCTTCTCCTCCTTCGGAGTCGGAACAACCTTGGTCGGAGCGCCGGACACCTCCACGACTTCGATGATCAGGGCGGTATGATTATCGCGATTATCTTCGGTGACATCCTTCAAGATCTCGACCTTACGTTCGGTAGAGTCGATCTTGTGAGAGAAGATATTGCGGAGGCTCTCGCCACTCTCCATATCCGACTGCTCGAGCATTCCGTCGGAGCACATATAGAAGAAATCGCCGGCCTGAATATCGGCAGTATGATAGATATCAGCCTTGGGGCGATAATCGGGATGCGGCTGCATGGCTCGAGTTATCACATTCTTCTGAGAGGAATGGCGTGCCTCTTCGCGGGTCAGTTCTCCGATTTTGATAAGATTATTGACCAAAGAATGGTCTTCGGTTTCGAACAGGATACGGGTATCCATGCCATCCTTGCCGGGGCGGATATGATAGACGCGGCTATCGCCGATATGGGCGATAGTGGCGCCATCGCGGTGAAGGCGGAGGAAGGTCATGGTGGTGCCCATCTTCTTCTCGGCGCCATTATCCTTGAGGTCGAGAGCATCGAAAGCGGCAGCGAGCGCCCCCTTCAGCACGTCATCGCTGAAGATATCCTTAGCCTCACGCTCCTTATCTTGGGCGATATACTCCCCCATGGCTTGGCACACGGTGGCACTCGCCACCTCGCCGGCATCATGGCCACCCATGCCGTCGCACAAGATAAAAGTACGATCCGTATCCTTCAGATCGGCGGGCAAGGGATATGTGCAATCCTCCTGATGGGGATTGCCCTCGGCATCCTTGCGCTGACCAAATTCCCAAATTATTTCATATTTTTTATGATTTAGAGCGCATCTCGGAGAGTGCGTTTATATTTAGAGCGCGGTTTCGTAATCGGTGTCATCCTCATTCGGGATCTCGAAGCGGAGATCGGCATCCGGCAATTTGATTATATCGCCATGATTAAGTATGATACAATCTCCATAGACCAATGGTTCGTTGCCGACGAAAGTTTTGTTGACCTTCTCCTTATATAGAGAAAGATAATGCACGAACCCCTTGGCAGGCACCTTTTTGATTTCGATTACGATATGTTCGCGGCTCATCTTGCGATTTTCGCCGGTATCGATGCCGAAATCGGCAGCCGATTTCGATGCCTTGCGACCGATGATGTTGCGTCCCGGCTTCAGCCGATAAGAGACACCGGTGCCGACCACCACGACACGACCCGGAGTGAAGTTCATTGCGCCGAGATCTGTAGGCTTGTCTGCACCATAACTAGTTCTCTCCTCTCCGCCGGGATAATCTGTGGGGGGATCATCATCCTTATTGATACCCGGAGTCACCACCTTGAACTGTGTAAAGGGATACTTATGTTTGCATATAGGGCATGTCACACTCTTCGACTCGAGACCGGGCTGATTCTTGATCGAGAGCACCGCCCCATCGAAGGGACACTTGATTTTGATTATTTCATCCATATTCTTGATAATTTCTTGAAGCGCTAAACGATATGAATCAGAGCACGCTCCATACAACAGAGCGCGCTCTACACAATTACCATTTCATGACAGGCATATTGTTGCTGAATTTTCCCCACATCACCGGGTGCTGTTTCTCTATCGACTCCTTCGCCACATTCTTATGCACATAGTCGAAGAGCTCCTTGGCGGTGATCACCCTATCGTGATTGACATCGGCGCTACCGGTCAGTCCCTTATAGAGGAAATTGGTGAACAGACCATTCTTCATATCGAGTCGTTCTATGGAGTTTTCGTTATTGCGCGAAGAGAGGAAAAGCATCACATTGGCTTTCTTGGCATCGGATGTGGCTTGTTGACTCTTCTTGTCGTCGACGCGGAGTCCTCCGGCGCGACAGGCATCGATCATCATTATCTTGTTGGGGCACTTGCACTGCGCCATCGCCTTGCGAATCTCCTTATAAGTCAATAAGCCATCCGAGGCACAGAGCCCTCCGGTATAGCCATGGCCGCTGAAGAAGAACATCACTATGTCATCCTTGCTTGCCATGTTGAAGACCTTCTTGATAGCCCGGACTATGCGGTCCTTGGTAGCCTTCTCATTGAGCAGCAACGAATAGTCGACATTCGTATTCTTCGAATAGAGATTGACCATGGTCTTGGCATCATTGACGGTGAGGTTCAGGTTGGAGATCTTCTTCGAAGGGAACCGGGAATAGTCGGCAATCCCCACCGATACCAAATAGACACGGGCATTCGAGACAAAGGGGAGTGTCAGCAGGATTGCCAACAGGAAGTATCTTAGAGCGCGTTCTTTAACTTTCATATCTCTCAGTTTTTTTGATAAGAGTTAGCCTTCGTATACCATGTCTTGAGAGGCATCGAGATCGTTGGAGGCAGTGAGGTCGGCAGCGGGGTCGCTGAATCCGCCCAAGTCATTGACAGTGAGTCCCTGCTCATGGATGTCTACCACCTCATTCTGGTCTACTTGGTTGTTGCTATTGACGTCAGAAGCCATATAATCGAACACTAAATTATCGTCGACATCGATCAGGACCACCTCCTGACCATCCACCATCAAAGATCCGACATTGACACCCGACTCGGCATCATGTACCACACCGAGCACTTCGACCTCGGCTTCGCCACTCACCGGCTCGACAACTTGGTGCTGAGGATCATTCTGCGCCAGATTGCCCTGAGTGTTGTCATGATTTACCGAGATCACCTCGATGTCGTCATCGTTAGAGGCAATGTTCTGATTCTGCTCATGTTTCTCTTCGTTCACCTGGTGGGTATTGTCGCTATGACCGGATGTGTTATGGTCATCGACAGATGCCGTATGGTTCGAAGAGGAGTGGTGAGAGGAATGTTGAGCCACATTGCTCTTGGAGCTGTCGATATGATTCCAGCTGAAGTGGTCGCTCCATTGGTTCTGTTCGGCGGCAGACATATCGTTCCATTCTTCGGCGGTGTAGGTGCCATAAACATTTCCATGCCACTCGAAGCAGCCGCCGGGTCCCACCTCGGCACGAGCTGCGGCGAAAGCCTCGCCAAACGACATATCGTCGGTCACGCCGGTGGCCACCTGTATCTGATCATCCACCCAGTCGGGATTGGTGAGATGGTCTCGGTTGTTGTCGCTCTCGACATTCTCCTCGTCGGAATCGGAGTCAGCTTTTGCCATACCCATGGCGAGTGTGGCTACTCCACCCACCAACAGTCCGGCACCGGCACCTGCCAGCGAGCGCTTCAACAGGCTCTTCTTTTTTGCCTCGGGCTGCTCGCCCTCTGCAGCCTCTTCGCTTGCCACCTCTTCGGGAGCCTGAGACTCCTCATATTGAGTATCCTCATACTGCATATTCTCATATTGAGTACCCTCGTATTGAGTTCTTTCGTTCTGGTAATTGGTATCCATGATCTTGAAGTTTTTTTGTTTTTTGTTGTTGCAAATATACCATTGAAATGCCGATGCTCCAAATAATCAGACATCTATTCCATGAAATATCCCGATTTATGTATCAAATGATTATCAGGATTTTTTTACAGGTTTTTTTGCCGGTTTTTTGGTTGGTTTTTTGGTTGGTTTGGCGGCGGGTTGATTGCCGGTATTGTTTTGGCTTTGGCCGACAGCGGCGTTGTTGGCAGGGTTGTTTTGGCTCGAAGTCGGGGCGGCATTGCTATTGGCGGCGGGAGTATTTCCGTCGGCGGCAGCCTGGGCGGGTTGAGTCACGAGGTTGTTGAATTGCTGGATCAGCACCTGCGAAGTGTTGTCGGGGGTAAGCTCCCGGATTTCACGGTTCACCTCCACGAGTTGCGAACGGAGTGCGAGACAGATAGAGTCTTGGCGATCGTTCATCGCTTCGATGGTCTCGGGAGTCACACCAGCCACCTGGCGATTGCGCTTGGCATCCTCGACTTTGATCTTATTTTCCAATTCACCCTTCTTGGTGTTTAAGGCCTTGAGTTTCACTTCGTTGGCTACCGAGTCGCTGAGAGCGGGAGAGGTTTTGTAGTTCTGTGCGTTGACAGTGAGGGCAGCCATTATAATAGCTAAAGAAAGTACGATATACTGTTTCATGACTTAATACTTATCAAAATTTTTGACACCCTTAATATTTTTCTTGCCGGGGAGGTCTTTTTGCTCCACGATATAAGGCAGGCCATCCGCCTTCTCGGCATACTCTCCGGCTTCAGTAGCGAGGGCCTTCTCATAGCTGCTCTTGGCAGAGGAGAGGACCACGATCTCGGTGGCGGGATTTGCTATCTGGAATAGGAACTTACCTTCGGCGCCAAGATAGGAGGTGGAGATAGGCTGTTCGCCTCTGATCAGGATATAGGAAAGTTGCTTCATGCGCGAAGTCTCACGGAAAGAGACGGATTGGAGGCTCGCGGGGAGGTCGAGAGCGGTGATAGCCGGGCAGTCGATAAGAGCGCCGGGGAGGATCGTAGTCACACCCTGATGCACAGTCACTTTCCCCTTATACGCTCTGGGGCAGGCATAGAAGATGGAGCCATCCTTGCTATAGAGCATGCCATCGACAGAGGCGAACTTGGCATTGTTGGGGTCGACGGTGATCGACTCGAGGTGTTTCAACTTCTTGACACCCTGGATCTTCTCGATCTTGGCGGGGATATCGATCGAAGTCAGCGACTTGCTCCAGCGGAACATGGAGAGGTCGATCTTCTTCCAGTCGCTGCCGATAGTGACATTGGAGATGGCGGTGGCCTTGAAGAAGACACCCTGGCCGAGGGTTACGATGTTGCCGGGAAATACCACATTGGTAAGCGAATCGCAGTCTTCGAAGGCGAAATCACCGATCGTGGTTACCCCCGAGGGGATCACGATACCCTTAAGATGGTCGGCATTGGCGAAAGCTTTTGGGGAGATGGCGGTGACGCTATACACCTCATCATTATGTTTGACCTTCGCCGGGATCTCTACGATGCCGGCAATAGACTGATCCTTGTGGTCGGAGATGTTGCCGTTGTAGGTCACGGCAACACTCTTGCGACTCTTGTTGGTTATCTCGAAATATAGCTTCTGACCATCGACCGTAGCCGTGAAGTCATGAGCAAAGGCGCTGACACCGGCGAGGAGTGATAGGGCTAAGAGAGCATATTTAATCTTCATAGTCTTGGGGGTATTAAGAAATATCCTTGTGGTAATTAAGCCATATAGTCATCGACATTGGCATTATTGTCATAGTCGGGGAGATCGTTTTGCGCGAGATCGGGTTGGAAGCCGGCAGCCTCCTGGAAGGGTTGCATGGCAATATTCTCGCTCTGTACGTTCTGCACTTCATCTTGTTCGAGAGTGCCGCTGTTGTTGACATCGCAAATGATCACATCGGCTTTGCCATCGATATCGGCATCCACCACTCCGATGATATTATCTTGGACTCTGACAGTGGCGATATCAGACTGAGTACCATCCTGGTTGTTGACTCTTTCATAACCGAGCACTTCGATTTCGGAGGTAGGATCGACCGGTCCGGGGGTAGGAGTCGGTTCCGGTCCGGGGGTAGGGGTCGGTTCCGGTTCGGGAGTAGGAGTCGGTTTCGGTTCGGGAGTTGGTTCGGGTTCTGGTTCTGGTTCGGGGGTGACGGCATGAGAAGTGTGCGACACGTGTGCTGTGCTGCTGTGAGATGCACTTGCACCGCTGTGAGATGCAGTAGCCTCTTCGGGTGTCTCTACAGCCTCTACTTCAACCTCGGCTGCCTCTGCCTGCTCGGGGGTGACGGCGGCTCCGATCACTACACCTGCTGCTGCTCCGGCTACGCCGCTTACTCCTGTTACTACATTCTTCTTCAGTTCTTTTTTAGTTTCTTCTTTCATGACGTTCTGAGTTTTAATGGTGATTAATTTGTTTTACGCTGCTAAGTTAATACCCGAAATTTTCCTTGTCAAATTTTTGGAGGCATCCTGTATGAAATGTAGGGATTTATCCACAAAATGCTCTAAGAGGCAGAACGAGCTCTTATTCTACCCATTCGCACTTGCAGTAGGGGCAAGTCATCGAGTATTGTTTCGTCAATACTTTGTAGGGATAAGAACCTAAGTATTTGTTGCAGCAGGGGCATACATATTCATCCATCAACTTCTCGGAAGCCGCTTTGCGATCTTGATAGCTGGTATCCTTCTTCCGATAATTCATAAAATATAAAGCAAAACTGATAACAGCCACCGGCATTGAGACATAGAGAGTGCTTGCGGCAACAACTGAAGCAAGTATTGGCGATGCAATACCGGATAAAGAACCGATCATAATAGGAAGCATGCGACGGCGATTCATCTTTTGTTGCTCCAAGGTAATACGTTCTATCTCGGCTTCATAATCATCATATACCTTGGCGAGGTGAGAGATGTTATATTTCTCCTTTTTCTCCTCCGGCTTAGCGTCGGCGGGTTGTTGTAATGCCGCCAATTTCTTGGCAGTTTCGATTACTACGGAGAGTGAGATGGGATATCGATCTTTGCCCAACTCGATGGTGGCATCGGGGGTGATCATCTTGGTTTCGATCTCTGCACCATTGACGTAGGTGACGTTGGCAGGCTTCAGGTTGTAGATGCGCATTTCCCCCTTGTGGTTGATAGAGATTTTGGCATGTGCCACTCCCTCTGCCGGTTTGCAACGGCTTACGGAGTCGGGCACACTGCCGAGGTCGCCGATCACGCCACTCTTGCCTGAACCCTGGATAGCTACCATCAGGCGCCCGTTTTTCGGCTCTTTGCCGATAAGGATGTTTTTTTCTTTCAGACTATCCATATATGGTGTTGTTATTTGTTTTCACTGCCGGGTGACGAGAGATTTGAGATATACATATCTCTAAGTTTCTTGAGAGCATCTTTGGAGATGCAGACATGATACTCGAAATTTTCGCCATCGCTCAGTATGAGTTTCTGGCGGAGTATTGCTATCTGATAGACGTAGTTCAGGTTGACGATATGTCGCTTTCCGATGCGGGCAAACATTGCGGCAGCCTCTTTGAGGCTTGCGCTGAGCAGGGTTTGCATTTGCGCCAAGTTCATACATATCGTAGCCTTCATCTTGTTGTTGAGAATGATGTTGGTGTAGTTGCCATCAGACTCGAAATATACTATTTTCGTAATATCCACTCGGAAGAATTCATCTCGCGAGTTAAGATAGAGATACCTCGTTTTGTTCATTGTTTCAATTGTGTTAGAACGCATCGGGTGCGCAGTTAGCAGTCTTGAAGGCAGGACACGTGGGTTAGAGGGTTTCTATCAGGGTGCCGGCTTTGTCGTACCAGGCTCCTTTGGCAGGTTTGCTTTCTTTATAGGTGCCTTTGAAGTATTCACCCGTCGATTTGAGAGTGTATACCCCTTCGTGGAATTCGTTGCCTTTGTAGGTGCCTGCAAAGGTGTCGCCGTTGCGGAGATAGTATTTCGCTTCTCCCTCCATGACTCCATGCACCCATTCGCCATCATACTTCAGCCCCGAACCGGTGTTCCACATGGCAACACCCTTGCCATTAGGCAAGTTCTTGTCATCAACCTCGCCGGTGTAAGAGCAGTCTCCATTAGCGCTGTGATAGAACATCGAAGTGACACTCTTCGCCTTCGTCTCAGTCTTGGTGGTGTCCTCGGGGATTGCCCCTGCCGGCTTTTGCTCCGGTTGCCAAGGTTGCCATACCATCAGCACAATCGCCAACAGCGCCACAGCACCCCCGACGATCCACCATTTGCGAGACGATGACTCAGGTTCCGACTCAGGTTCCGGAGTCGGTGTCGGCTTCGGTTGAGGCTTAGGCTCGGGTTTTGGTGCCGGCTTCGGAGTTGGTGCCGAAATAGATGTTTCTTCGGATTTGGGATTAAGTGCAGCAATGAATTGGTTAACAGTGGGATAGCGGTCTTTGCGGGCAGACGACATCGCCTTGGAGATCGGCGTGATGAGGTCTGTCGGTATCGAGTCGGGGAAGATCAGGTCATCCTCCACCAACTTCGTGGCTTGAGGAGGGGTGATTCCCGAGAGAAGATAATAGAGAGTTGCCGCCAAAGAATACTCATCGGTGGTGGGGGAGAACTCATTCACCCCACCATCATTATATTGCTCCATCGGGGCATAACCATGGCTGATGCCCACCGGCGTGGTGGAAGTCTGATGGCCGGAAGAGTCATACTGCTTAGAGAGGCCGAAATCGATCAGAATCGGGCGATTGTCGCTCTCGCGCACCATAATATTTGCCGGCTTTACATCCAGATGGTTCATGCTGAAGGAGTGGATATAATCGAGCGCCGTGCCAATCTTGGTGACCAAGTCTAATGCCATGGTGCGCGGCAGCACTCCCTGGTGCTTTACACGCTCCGACAGAGACTCCCCCTTGATGAAATCCATCACATAATAGGCGGTGTTGTTCTCCTCGAAGGCGGCATGAATCTTGATGATATTGGGGTGATCGAACCTGGCAATATTCTTCGCCTCCTTGAGGAACTTCGCCTTCAGGCGCTTGACAAACTCTGTGGTGGTCTGAGTGCCGAGGGTGACATGGCTCGTAGTGGCATCGCGGTCGCAGTAATCCTTGGGGAAGAACTCCTTGATAGCCACCGGCTTATCGAGCGAGAGGTCGGTAGCGAGATAGGTGATGCCGAAGCCACCCTGACCCAATACGCGGTCGATGCGATAAGTGCCGCCGCGCAGGGTTGCATTAGGTCGTAAAGATGTCTGATTAGTCATTTTAGATAGTAGATCTATTGTTAGAGCGCGTTCCTTATTCTGAAAAGAAGCAAGGATGGACATATTAAAAACGGGTAATAGGAGAGGAGAAGAGAGAGATTACAGTCCGTTTTGCAAATATAGACAATTTTTCACAAATAGAGATGATTATGTAAAAAAAACATCCCGAGACCGGAATGTTTTTTTTGCTTGGTCTCGGGCTATTGTATGGGGATTTGCCGGAGGGGATTATCGGCGGAATTTGCGGGTTATGGTGTAGCCATCTTCGGTGTATAGGCGGAGGAGGTATAGGCCGGGGGTGCGGCCGGAGTCGTCGTAGGTGGTGATGCCTCGCTTCCATTGAGCATCCAAGAGACGACCCTCTATGTCGAGGAGCTCTACTCCTATTATCGGTTCTTCGCAGGCAAAGGTGATATTGCCATTTTCCATCTTGAAGGTTACATCTTTGAGGTATTCGATCTCGTTGATGGCACTCATGTCGGGGAGAGTTCCTTCGGTGAGTCCCTGGAAGTAGATGGATACGGGGATGTCACCCTGTGCATCCTGGAATACGGCGTCGGGCACTGAGATTTTGATCTTGTGGGTGCCGGCTTCGAATGCTCCAAGGCGGATGATGCGGTTGTCGATTACGTCGCCGGGACACCAGTTGCTGAAAGATTGCCAGGCTTGGTCGCTCTTGGAAGTCCAGCCGTAGATGCCGTTGGCTTGGGTGTTGTATTTGCGGAATGGTTCGCAGCTCTTGCGGCCCGGTTTGTAGGTGAGCACGAGTTCGTCGTCAATATATACGTAGTGCCAACGTCGGTTGTATTCTTCGCCGCCCGAGTTGGCGCCATGGTTCGAGGTGATAAGACAGATCAAGCCATCTGCCACATCTTCCGGCACATCGAAGGTGAAGGTGCGCTCGGTTTTGCCGAGTTCGTCGGTGGCGGTGGCGGTGTAGTTGTTGAGGTTGTAACGGCCGTCGTATTCAGGATTTTTCATGTAGATGGGCACGAAAACGTCCATGGTGTTTCCCTCCATAGGGTCTTCGGGGCATACAAAGTCGAGAGTGCCGGAGAAGACGTCGTTGCGGTCGGCACATCCCTCCACTTGCTGATTGGCGGCATAGGGCACGCCGAAGAGCTCGAATTCGATCCAGTAGTCGTATTGGGCACGAAGATCCATATCGTGCATTATATAACCTATATTGTCTAATACATAGGAGTAAGGCACTGACGTAGGATATTTATTCTTGTTCATAAAGGGGGTGATGAATCGACCCAATTCCGAACGATGCACATCCTCATCGTCGATGGTGTATGATTCGCGTCCTTTGGGCACGAGTGCCAGGTTGATATTGCCTATACGATCGTAGTTGTCGCAGAGGGCGCCGATGCGGAGGTTCATCTCGGTGGTGGGGCCGAAGAAGTCGAGTTGCTCGTCGGTCAGGCGGATGGCATATAGTGAGTTGCGATGGCGTAGGATACCGTCGTCGAGGTCGGCATCGAAGACTGTGCCGTTATAACCGTCGTAGAAGACAACCTGATCGAAAAGGCGCATGCTGCGGGGCTCGGCACTCTCTTCGGCGAATGTGGGCAGGATAGCCACCGACAAGAATAAGGGTAGTAATAATTTTTTCATAAGCGATATGGTTGGAATGTAGTTAATGAAATATTTTTTATCAGACAGAATGATTTGAAATCTCAAAGTTACAAAAAAAAGCAGAATAAGCGGCAATAAGTGGCAATAAGTGGCAAATAATTCTTAAATAATTCTTAAATTTGGGGGATATTTAAGTATGATAATTGGTGTGATATGCGCAAATTTTTGCTGATATTTATTTTTATGATTGCGGTGATGGCAGTGTTGGCATCGACGGAACTTCGTCATGACTTTGGGGTTGTGTCGGGCGTCGGTGGAGGGGTGAGTCATCGGTTTTGGTTGCATGCAGAGGGAGATAAGTCGATGTCAATCATCGATATACGCACATCGTGCGGGTGTGTAGCCGGGGAATGGGATGAGCGAACGGCAGATCCGGGGGATAGTCTGTATGTGGATGTGAGGTTTGATCCGACGGGTCGTTATGGCTATCAGGAGAAGAGTGTGTACGTTGCCACGACTACGGGTCGCTATCGGCTTGACTTGGTGGCGCGGGTAGTGGCGAGCGACACGACGTTGAGTCGCTACTTCCCGTATAGGCATGGGGATGTATGTCTATCGGCGAGCAGGGTGGAATTTAGGGGAGTTCAGCCGGGCGATTCGCCTGTGGAGATGGTGGAGGTATATAATGCGGGTGTGGATACATTGGCGCTGCGAATTGAGGGTCCGAGTTGGCTGAAGGCGCATCATTGGCGCGACCTGCTTCCCCCCGGCGAGTCAGAGCCGATATCCCTGCAGGCGCTCACCCCCCGCCTCCTTGCTGACGGCCTGCTCTCGGGCACAGCCCCTCGAGCAGAGGGGCTTGTTATCGCCGACACCCTCCGGATAGCGGGCGCCCCTCTCCCCGTCACCCTCACCCTCGACTCCGCGCTCTCTACAGCCTCCGGACTCAGGCTTGACTCCGGGCTCACTTCTCTTCGCCATAGCGGGCACTATCAAGCGATGGAATCGCTTGACACAGTAGCTTTCGCGCCGGCACTTGGGGCTCTGTTTCTTTACTGTTCTCGACAGTTTGGCTGTCGAGCCTTGAATTTTCTTTGTTATGCGTATAGATGATGATACTGCTCGCGAGATGAATCTCAATGAGACGATCCATTCGATGAAACGTCGCTCTTCGTGGCATAATTACCAATGGAAGGGAGCCTATATGCTGACTCTTGTAGTGGAGGGGCGGATGCCTGTCTTGGGTGAGCTTGTGGGGCGCGCTGATGCGCCTCCCGGCTCTCCCGACAGTCCGCGCGTGGTGCTTTCACGGTTGGGAGAGGCGATCCTAAACGAAGAAATCAGAAAGATCGAGTATTACTATCCGATGATCACGGTATGGGAGGTGTGTATTATGCCGGATCATATCCATCTGATAGTCAAAGTCAAGGAGAATCTGCCTGAGGGGAAGCATCTTGGCAAGGTGGTGTCGGGTTTTAAGATGGGTTGTAATAAGGCATATTGGCAGATTTTTCACATAGGGGATACTCACGGGAAGGGAGTATTTTACTGTGTTGCATGACATGGAAGTGGCGGGGAGGCGCTGCCAGATTGTGGGGAATCGTTTTCTGTTGGACATTCCGGATAAGATGGCGGTGGTGGTGCATCGGCGCTATAGTGAGGAGGAGTATGAGCGTCTATATGAGGCCTGGATGGCATGTGGGGAGCGAGGGGGAGTTCTTGTGAGCGCGGCGATTTCACCGAAGGAGAAGGTGGTGCTTCGGGCAGCGATGGATCGGGGCTATCGGGTCATCTTTCTTCGGGAGAATGGCTTTCCGGCGCTTTATAAGCCATCGGGAGAGAGTTTTTATGCATGCTCGCGGGGCTTGCTGTTGCAGATAAGCCCGTGGGAGTATCACATGCAGCGGAAGACTATCAGCCGGTCGCAGTGCTTGGAGTTGAATGAGATAGCGGAGAAGATCGCCGAAGGCGAGAGGGGGTTATCAAGCGATGGAATCGCTTGACACAGTAGCTTTCGCGCCGGCACTTGGGGCTGCACACGGGGCTGCACACGGGGCTGAGTGGGGCTCTCGGGTGTGTAAAAAAAGCCTGCGGCGGGAACGCTGCAGGCTTTGGGCGGAGAGGACGAGATTCGAACTCGTGGTAGGATTGCTCCTACGTCAGTTTAGCAAACTGGTGGTTTCAGCCACTCACCCACCTCTCCAATATGTGTCACCACTTGCTTTTCGCGCTTTTCCTTTGACTCGGATGGAGTCTTGGACTTGCTTTGGGCGCTTTTTGCTGTGGTTTGCGACTGCAAAGTTAATTACTTTTTTTAATTCTGCAAAATCTTTTCTTTTTTTTTGTTAATTTTGTGGTCTGATTAGTTATTATGAGGGCTTTTCTGTCATATCTGCTCGCTTTTTTGTCGATCTTAGGCTCGACAACGCTCGTTATGGCCCAAAGTGAATGTGCCTTCGTTAAGGCTCAAGGCGATGCTGTCGCAGTTATGGCCCAAAGTGAATGTGCCTTAGTTAAGGCTCAAGGTGATGCTGTCGCGGTTATGGCCCAAAGTGATGAGGATGTTTATTCGCTTCCTCTTCGCGAGGATTGGTCGGAAGAGCATCAGGGTGTTCTCCCCTGGGTGTGCGAACAGAGCATCCCGGATATATATGACACGGAGAGCCGATGGTATGCAGAGTTGGCCTCGGTGACCGGCATTAAGGCTCAGGATGAGGATGGCTATTCCTGTGTATTGACATGTAATGAAGCGAACCGAGAGTATCGTCTTATATCCCCTCGGGTAGATATCTCGGGGGCGGAGGATGCCTCGCTGGTGTTCTATTATTATTACACGCCCAATGCGGCGGGCTTCAGGGTCGAAGTAGCCGCCAATGATCTGCCATTCGCAGAGATCTACAGTGCCGATCTTGCTCAAGATCAGCGAAATCGGTGGATACGTGTCGAACTTCCCTTGACAGACTTCGGCGAGAGCAATTATGTCAGAATAGCCTTCATCGGCTCCGCTCTGCGTGTATCCAACTCATGTATCGCGTTAGACAATATATCGATCTCCAATCTCAAAGACCATGATATCTCACTGATGGCTATGATGGTGCCGAGCATGGTGTATGCCAATACTAAATTGAGGATGGAGGTGACTCTTCGCAATAATGGCAGAGAACCGATCTATGCCGAAGATTATCGTGTAGGGCTCTATAAGAATGATCTATTGATAAGCGAAACGAGGGGAGTGAGTATACCGGTGGATGGCGAGAAGGTGATCAATCTCTCGGACATACCATTAGTGGTCGATGATATGGGATGCTACTATATGGCGGAGTTGGCCTACGAGATCGACCTGAACTTTGACGACAACTACTGCGAGCCTCAAGAGGTGGATGTGGTTGTGACGGAACTTCCGGGAGTCCGGAATCTGCGTCAGGTCTATGGCTATGCCGATCGACCTTCGATTGCCTTGGAGTGGGATGAACCGCAGCGACACAGCGACGGGCAGGAACTCCGGGAGTATCGTGTCTATCGCGATGGCTTCTATATCGGCAAGGTCGATCAGGAGCAACGCCGTTGGGTCGATGATGATATCATGCCACAGCACACCTACACCTATCGAGTGAGTGCCGTCTGGAAGCAGGGAGAATCTGCCGCCTCCGAGCCTATTGCGGTCTCGGTGGAAAGCCGAGTGGAGAGTGTGGCAGAGGATGGCGACATCCTGAAGATAGGGCAAGACGGCATAACAATAGGGTATTGCGATCGGGCTATCGAGATCTACGACCTCGCCGGGCGAAGAGTGGCAACCCTGACTCCCGACAATCAACAATCAACGTATATCCCCCTGGCAGGCGGCATCTACATAGTCCGCTATGGTATGGTCTGCCGCAAGATAGCAATAGGGGGAATTATCTCTCAATAAAACGACCAATTATGACAAAAGAAGAATTGATGAGAAAGGCGATTGCCCTTTCCAAAGAGAATGTCGCCAACGGAGGTGGCCCGTTTGGCGCAGTGATAGCTCGCGATGGCGAGATTATAGCCACCGGAGTGAACCGAGTAACGTCCAACCATGACGCGACGGCACATGCCGAGGTGAGTGCCATCCGCAATGCTTGCGCCAAGTTGGGCACTCATGATCTGAGCGGTTGTGAGATTTACTCCTCGTGTGAGCCCTGTCCGATGTGTCTCGGAGCGATCTATTGGGCCCACCTCGATCGTCTCTACTATGGCAACGATAAGCATGACGCCGCCAACATCGGCTTCGATGACTCCTTCATCTACGACGAGCTCGACCTGAAACCGGAGCAACGTCGCTTGGAATCGAGTCGTCTGCTGAGCGAAGAGGCTCTCGCCGCTTTCCGTCTCTGGGATGAAAAGCCTGACAAGATCGAGTATTAATCGACAGTAATAAAAAGATAATCGGGTGTCTCAACCGCAGTTGAGACACCCGATTTCTATCACCGGATAGTATAATTACAGCACTACTTTATAAGTGGTGGTTTTCTTGTTGAGTCCGACAGTTACCATGTATACGCCGTGGTTCTTGCTAACGGGTATCATGACATTGTCGGTCGATCCTACTTCGACACGCTTCACGAGTTGACCGGCAGCATCGTAAACTTCGACGAAATCGATAAGAGCAGCAGGGCCATTCAAGATATTGACATAACCATTATTGCCTCTTACGATTATATTCTTGGCACTCAGTGCGCTCAAGCCGCTGCATTGCGGAGTCTCGAAGCGACTCTGTGCGCTCCAGACGGTGGTGCGATCATAAGTACAAGCGGCACGAACACTCCAGAGGTAGGCAGTCTCTTCATCGAGTTCGGTGAGAGTGGTAGTAGTCTCTGTGAGGTCGGAAACATAGGTATATTCAGAGTCAGAAGACTTGCGGTAGCGAACCTCCCAAGAGAGGTGGTCGTCGGCAGCAACCCAACTGAGCACAGCGCTCTTATCCTCGGCGAAATTGTCGATATTGGCTTCGAGATCGGTCGGAGCGACGCAATCGGGATAATTAGCCGTGGTGAAAGATACAGGCTCAGACCATTCGGAATAGTCACCCTCGCCGGCGACGCCACGGATAGTAGCGGAATAGTCGGTAGAGAAGTCGAGATCGGTCATTACGAGTTCAGAGCCGGTGACGTCGGTATAGAGAGTAGGCTCTTCACCCACCTTGCCGAATTTGATCTCATAACTATCTTGTGTGCCAATCCAGCTCAACTTGGCTGAGTTGTGAGTGATATCGCCGACAGAGAGTGTCGGAGTAGCAGTCAATTCGCCCTGCTCGAACTTAATGCTATTGATCACGAGATATGCGCCCCAACCTGAAGGATTATAAGTTTCCCAGTATACACGCACCAGAATGGTCTTGCCGGTGTAGGGAGTGAAATCGGCTTGGAGATTAACGAAATCAGTCATTTCGGCAATCTCGGGGTGATTGGAAGTGGTATGAGCAGCAACATTTTCCCAAGTTTCGCCGCCGTCGGTAGATGCCTGGATAGCGAAAACATCATTCTCAGCCCAGCTATTGTAAGCCTCCTTGCTGAAACGATTCAAAACAGAATACATAGTGTATTCGAGGGTCATAATAGCATGCGACTTCTCAATTACCACGGGAGGCATTTGCGCCCAGTTGATTATGCCATCAGCAGCAGAACTGGTGAAGTTGCAAGAATATTGATATTCATTACCTCCGGTTACATAGTTCATAGTATTAAGGCGGAAGCCGGTGTCTTCATTAGTAGTCCAACCTGCAGCATTTACTTCGTAGACCATGCAGTCGCTGAAGTCAGTCTCGAAGGGCACGGTGATATAAGTGGAAGATTGCTCTCTTACCACATCGGTAGAATACTCAGCCTGATCGTTGTAGCAATAAGCCATGAAGTGATAAGCAGTAGAGGGTTCAAGACCTTCGACCACGATCTCTTCAGTGGCGGGGCCTGCGTATGCCACCTTGCCTCCACCTTCGATCTCATCGCCGGTATTATAGATGCCTGAGATTGTGCCGATCAGGGCATGATCTCCATACATATCACGCAAGAGTTCGGAGTTGTAGACCACCAGGATATTGTCGCCGGCTTCATTGCCGGTAACATTGACCTTAATGGAATTAAGACCTGAGGGTGTGGCACTGAGTGCAGCGGGAGAAGCGGGTTTGGTGCTAATATCAAGCGTGAGGGGAGCGGCATTCAGATATACCGGACCATTCGAGCAGTAAGAATTTGCACCGAAAATATAGAACTTGTAGGCTGTGCCACCCGGCTGGTTGTGGACTTCGAAATCAGTGTCGGTGGTATATTTCCACACTTTGGCATTGCCTATCTCATCTCCTTGTGCATACGTCATTCCATCTTCGGGAGTGGCTGTCATCTCTGAGCCGTCGGTATAAACGATCAGATAATGATCGGCATCTTCGGAAGGATCGAACATGCCATTCACCTTATTGGAAGTAGATGTGAGTTGCAAGTTGGTGGGTTGAGCGGCAGGAGCGGCACAATCACTCGGGGGAGTAAGGGTCACGGTCTTGCCGGCGGCGATCTTGTTCACTGAGACAGTGGAAGCGTTGGTGGAAACCACACCCTCGTCAAGGCTATTGCCACTCAGAGTGATGTATTCACTCATGTTACCCGTTAAGCCGACATAGAACTTGTAGTTTTCTTCACCTGCATCAAACTCTTCGAAGCAGTAGGAGATGGTGCCATCCTCACAGATAGAGATCTGGTAGGAGATTAGATGAGCCCATTCATCAGCCCACCACGCCTGCTTCAGACCGATTTGATTGTATTCTACGGTAAGTTTGCGATTGGGGGCCTCGCCGCTTATCCTATATATGATTTTAGTTTCGTCGGCGAGTGCTGTACATGTATTGTTATAGCACATCAAGCCATTCACCAAGCCTTGGGTGATGGTCCAGCCGTCGCCGGTGGTTAGCAAGCTGATGGTCTCGCCGCCAAGTTGCACCACTCCTAAGCCATAGATCACGAAATGATCGCATTCGGTGCCATTAAAATTGACTGTAAATCCTAAGTCAAAGCCGGTGGCATCAATATCTTCTGATGTGACGATGCCTTCCGGGGTAAAGGCTGTTTCTGTCATATCTGTCACTGCAGACAAGTCGAGATAAGTAGTTGATTCTTGGGGTTCTGTCACAAGAGAATGAAACTCTCCCTGAGTGACAGCGAAATCATAGCCCAGCACCGCCTGCCCCCA
>SFMJ01000157.1 GCA_004553095.1 Bacteroidales bacterium | reverse complement strand
TTCCATAAGTGGGCTGATATCAATATCAACACCGACCCGGTGGAGTTGCTACGTTATTTCAAGTATGCTGAGTGTGTAGTGACAGATACCTTCCATGGCAGTGTCTTGTCGATCATCACAGGCAAGGATCTGGCTGTGAAATTGCGCGATAATAGCAACAAGCTCTTGAATCTCCTTGAGGAATATGGTTTGCAAGATCGGGTCATCACTGATGATTGGGATCTGAACGCAATATTCAACCGCAGTCAAGATAATGAGTTTGTGGCAAAGGAGGTGGTGCGTCGTCGCCAAGAGTCGATGGCTTATCTCCGTGAGATGGTCGAAAAATGATAAGACATTCTATTGCAATATTATTCTTAACTCTGACGCTCGGGTTGTCGGCCTTCAGCGGCAAGGCGGCTACTACTTTCAGCAATGAGTCTTTGCGCTATGTAGTTAGTTATAAGTGGGGTTTGATCCATAAGGATGCCGGAGACGCCACGTTGTCTTTGCGACGCAGCGGCGATCGCTATAAGGTGTCATTGGTCGCGAAGACACGTCCATGGGCTGACAAATTCTATAGCGTTCGTGACACACTGCTTGGCGAGATACGGATCAAGGATCTTCGTCCTTTGTCCTACGCCAAGATCACTCATGAGAAGAAGAAATATGCTCGCGATGATATCCGCTATTCTTTCAGCGGTGATAACACTGTCGGTCACACCAAGTGCCTTAGAGTCAAAAATGGGGTAACGAATGTCACCGAGCGTACTCTCACCGCCTCCGGACCGGTGTATGATATGCTCTCCATCTTCTATTATCTTCGCCAACTCAACTACGATCAACTCAACAAAAACAAACTATATGTAGCCACAATCTTTTCGGGCAAAAAACGTGAGAAGATCAAGATCCGCAGTATCGGCAAGGAGGTGATTACACTCAAGGATAAGAGCAAGCATGATGCATATCACATCCGCTTCAACTTCACCCAAGATGGTGGAAAGAAGTCGAGCGATGACATGGATGTATGGATCTCCACCGACAGCCGCCACATCCCCCTCTACCTCGTAGGCACCCTCCCGGTAGGAGAAGTAAGAGCCTACCTGACAGCATATTAAGGAACGCCGGCGGGGAGTAGAGCGTAGTCTAAGACTTCGTCGATGGTGCTTACGTATTTGAAGTCGAGACCGGTTATGTACTCCGGTTTGATCTCTTCGATGTCTTTGCGATTCTTCTCGCAGAGCAAGATATGACGTATTCCGGCACGCTTGGCTGTCAAGATCTTCTCCTTGATGCCACCTACCGGCAAGACCTTACCTCGTAGCGTGATCTCTCCGGTCATCGCCAAGTGACTGCGAACCTTACGTCCGGTGAAGGTCGATGCCAAGGAGGTGACTATTGTCACACCTGCCGACGGACCATCCTTGGGCACTGCCCCCTCCGGCACATGGACATGCACCGTGCCAAATTCAAGTGCAGACTCCGGGATGCCGATCTTATCATGATTCGCCTTGATATATTGTAATGCCAACACGGCCGACTCCTTCATCACATCTCCCAAATTGCCGGTAAGTGTCAACTTACCCTCCTTGCCGGGAGCCACCGAAGACTCGATGAAAAGGATTTCTCCTCCGGCTTGTGTCCATGCCAAGCCGGTTACGATGCCCGGGATATCATTGTTCTCATACTGATCGCTGAATGCCACAGGAAGTCCAAGATATTTCTTCACCAATTCCTCATCAACTTCATGAGGCATCTCCTTTCCGGCAGCCTTGAGACAAGCCTGCTTGCGAAGCACTTTACAGATCTGCTTTTCGAGTCGACGGACACCACTCTCACGCGTGTAAGAATGGATGATCTCCATGATGGCGTCATCGGTAAAGGTCATCTCATCCGACGCAAAACCATGCTCCACAAGGTTCTTCGGGATAAGATGTCGTTTGGCTATCTCCACCTTCTCTGTGTCGTTATAACCACTGATTTCGATCAGCTCCATGCGGTCGAGTAGGGGTGCGGAAATGGTCTGAAGCGTATTGGCAGTGGCGATGAAGAGCACCTTTGACAGGTCGTAATCGACATCGATATAATTATCATGGAAATGACAATTCTGCTCCGGATCGAGCACCTCGAGGAGAGCTTGCTGAGGGTCTCCCTTATAGTCGGCGCCAATCTTATCGATCTCATCGAGCACCATCACCGGATTGTTCGTGCCACACTTCTCCAAGGCGGCGATGATACGTCCCGGCATGGATCCAAGATATGTGCGACGATGTCCGCGGATCTCCGCTTCATCGTGAAGTCCACCTAATGCCACTCTCACATATTGACGTCCCAAAGCCTCTGCCACCGACTTGCCAAGCGATGTCTTGCCGACACCCGGAGGACCATAGAGACAGATGATAGGAGCCTTAGTGTCGCCACGCAACTTCATCACTGCCATCTGCTCGATGATGCGCTCTTTCACTTTCTCCAATCCGTAATGGTCGCGATCGAGCACCTCCTGAACATGGTCTAAAGTGAAATCCTGCTCCTCGATATGATCCCAAGGCAGGTTGAGCAAAACATCAAGATAAGAATATTGCACGGCATAATCGGGAGTAGTGGGATTGAAGCGCTGCAACTTCTGCAACTCCTTCTCAAACTTGGCATCCACATCGGCCCCCCACTCCTTCTTCTCTGCTCGCATCAAAAGATCCTCTATTTCGTTGGATTCAGTCTCGCCAAGTTCCTCTTTCAGATGGCGGATCTGTGCACGGAGGAACTCGTCGCGCTGCTGACGCCCTATGTCAGCCATCGTCTTCTGATGAACTTGCGACAGTAGTTTTATCCTTTCCAACTCACGGAGCAGGATTTCATAAAATATCTGACGACGCTTCTGAAGATCCTTTTCTAACAGAAGGTTGTAACGTTCTTCAGTGGAGAGTGGCGAGTTCTGTATCATAAAATGAAGTTGCCCCACAGATCCGTGAGGATATAAATCCAACATCTCTGTGATGGCATTGCGCGACTCCTCGGCAAGATGACTTATAGCCTCTGCATATTTATTATTCAATTGATGCTCAAATCCGACCTCTTCATCGCTGTAATGGATATGTTGGTATGAATGTATATCGACTAAAGCTCGGAGATATGAGTAGGAACGATGTAATCTTCTGAGTGTGCCTTCTTTTATCAAAATTACGGCTATATCGACTGTGCCCGAGTCATTGACGTTGAGTTCATCTATATATCCTACACAACCGCACTTTTCGACAACCATCATTTCTAATGTGTTGATATCTAACGAAGGGCGATAATCCTCAACATATTGGAAGAAACATAACTCTTTGGATTTATATGCTTTCTTGACAGTTCTGATAAATTCGGGAT
>SFMJ01000156.1 GCA_004553095.1 Bacteroidales bacterium | reverse complement strand
TTCTTCGGGTCACGCAGAGATATCTGCACTTCGAAGTTTTTGAAATCGAGAGCCTTAAAGATATAGAGGATTATATCCATCACCTTGAGGAACTCACCCTTGATCTGCTCGGGGGCGCAGAAGAGGTGGGCATCATCTTGCGTAAATCCGCGCACGCGGGTCAAGCCATGGAGCTCACCGCTCTGTTCGTAGCGATAGACGGTGCCGAACTCGGCAAAGCGGAGGGGCAACTCACGGTAGCTACGAGGATAAGCCTTGAAGATCTCACAGTGGTGGGGGCAGTTCATCGGCTTGAGCATATACTCCTCTCCCTCTTGAGGGGTCTTGATCGGTTGGAATGAATCCTTGCCATACTTAGCCCAGTGGCCGGAAGTGACATAGAGGGCCTTATTACCGATATGGGGAGTGATGACCTGGAGATATCCGTAGCGTTTCTGAATCTTGCGGAGGAACTGCTCAAGGCGGTCGCGCAGGGCAGCGCCCTTGGGGAGCCAGAGGGGAAGGCCTGCACCCACAGTGTGGGAGAAGGCGAAGAGTTCCATCTCCTTGCCCAGGATGCGGTGGTCACGTTTCTTGGCCTCTTCGAGGAGGGCAAGATACTCATCGAGCATTTTCTTCTTGGGGAAAGTCACGCCATATACACGCACGAGCTGGTTGCGCTTCTCATCGCCGCGCCAGTAAGCGCCGGCGAGGGTGGTGATCTTCACCGCCTTAATAGGGGCAGTGTTGGGGATATGCGGACCACGGCAGAGGTCGGTAAACGAGCCCTGAGTGTATGTGGTGATATGGCCATCTTCGAGCTCGCTGATAAGTTCGCACTTATACTCCTCGCCGCGATCGCCAAACATCTTGAGAGCGTCGGCCTTAGAGATATCGGCGCGAACGATCTCCTCCTTATTGCGAGCGAGTTCGAGCATTTTAGCCTCGATTTTGGGGAAATCCTCGGCTGTAATCTTATATTCTCCCGGGTCGATATCGTAATAGAACCCGGTTTCGATGGCGGGGCCGATACCGAACTTCACGCCGGGATACAGCTCTTGGAGGGCTTCAGCCAGAAGGTGGGCTGAAGAGTGCCAGAAGGCATGCTTGCCTTCGGGGTCATCCCATTTAAACAATTCGATAGACGCATCGGCAGAGACGGGACGAGAGATGTCCCAATCTTCGCCATTAACTTTGGCGGCAAGCACGTCGGCAGCGAAACGAGGGCTGATGCTTTCGGCAATCTGCAAAGGAGTCACACCTGATTCGAACGACTTTACACTTCCGTCGGGGAAGGTGATATTGATCATATATGTTGCTATAATTTACAAGTTAACACTCTTCAAAATGGATGCACACAAAGAGATTGTATCTTCACGCGTGCATACTATCGCGCAAAGATACAAATTAATTTTCAAATAGCAAAATTGTAATATGATAGCGAATCCCTATTCGTCGTCGAAATCGTCATCATCGTCGAAATCCATGAAATAGGTGTCGGCGTATGAGCTTTCGCGGAATTTTGCCATTTCGCGGGAGTCGCGCTTGGTGGGGCGTCCCAACCCTTTGCGGCGATCCACAAATCCGGAGATGCGGGTCATCTCCAAGAGTTCATATTGCGACTGCGGGGTGATATTCTCCAGATATTCGGGCACGAGCTTCGCCCCGAGGCGGTTGGGCGCCAACGCCTTGACCCGGAAGGTGTAGGTGATCGGCGGCTTACGCACATCGATCACATCGTCCGGACGAATATTGTGAGAGGGCTTGACAGCAACTCCCTTGACGGAGACTCGCCCCTTCTTGCATGCCTCGGTGGCTATGGTGCGCGTCTTGAAGATGCGCATCGCCCAGAGCCACTTATCGATTCGTTCCTCTTGTGCCATATCAGTCTACGATGTTACGGACCAAACGGATCACCTCCTTATCCCGGTCATTATACAATCGCACTTCTCCACTCGTCACAAGCCGGGCACGAGTCACCTCCTCGAGGGCCACCAAGAAGGCTGTCTCACTGTTGTCGGCATCGGGACATGCCATGCGCGTCGTGGCTATCGCACTGAATGATATGTAGTTGGGATACTCCATATTGACATCGAGTACGCCATTCAGGATGTTGCATCCGGTGTTGCCATGCACCTTCGACTCGTTGACATCGATCACGAGTTTGACATTACGATTCTTTACCTCGGTCTCGTTGATGTGACTCACGCGCCACGCACCATTGAGGAACTCGAAATTCTGATGCAAGAGTTTCATCACCTCATTGCCCGTCTCGTCATAGAGGGTGAGGATATAGTCGCTGTCGACCTCCTCCCAGCTATAATACTTAGTGGCACCCATGGCTGTGTTGATCTCATAGTCGGTGAGACCCTCCTTGCCACACATCATCATGGTCATCGCCACATTAGAGAAACTCAGTGTCGAATCTTGTGCATTATAGCTATATCCGCCGTTCATCACGTTGCAACCATTATTGCCATAGAATCGACCTTCCGAGGGCACGAACTTCAGATAGGGAGCTTTCTCGCCTACACACTTCTTGCCATAGACGGTCTCTATCGCCCAGTCGCCCATCACTGCGCCACGCTTCAGCTCATCGGGAGTGTAGACACCCACCTCCTTCTTCACCACGATCTCCTCGCGGTCGCCCGGCAGGGTGGCATCCACCTTGTTGGAATCCTTGTGGAATATACTGTTGTATAGGTCGCACGAAGAGAGCGACATAGAGAGCGCTATCAGAGAGAGTCCTAAGATTATCTTGTTTTTTCTCATAATTCTATTATTAGATGTATAATTAAGATGCTTCTAATTATTAAGAGTCGTAAATATCCAAAAAGTTTAGAGCGCATTCCAAAATTTATTACAGAAAAGTTAAAGAAGTTTTTGATTTTTCATAATTTTGCAAATACGATTTTTCATTAACCATTATCTTTAGAAATTATGCCTGACAAGGAGTTTGAAATATTCTTCAAGAGACTATATCTCCCTTTGGGTATGTATGCTTTGCGCCTTGTTAAGGATGTGGATATCGCGGAAGATCTTGTGCAAGAGACATTTATGAACGTATGGCTATATCTGCAGAAGGGTGGTAAGATCGATGATTTTTCATCGTTCATCTATCGGTCGCTTCGGAATGTATGCTTGTCACATCTTCGTCGAACTAAGGAGATGTGTAATATTGACGATGTCCCGGAGGTGGAAGATGAAGTCATCGATACCTCTATTCGGGATGCTCGGATATGGAGAGCTATAGATGAATTGCCGAAAAAGTGTAGAGAGATTTTCCTTATGAGCAAACGCGATGGCTTATCCAATTCAGAAATAGCAGAGGAACTCGACTTGTCTGTCAAGACTGTTAAGAATCAAATTACCAAGGCTTTCAGTAGACTTAGGGATGCACTGCCAGATGACCATAAACCATTCTTCTTACCATT
>SFMJ01000155.1 GCA_004553095.1 Bacteroidales bacterium | reverse complement strand
ATTGAGCTGTCGCCTTTGAGCATCTCGGTCAACATACACTACACGCCGCGACACCAATGTAGATGAAGTTGCATAACGAGAATGAGAGCTCTTACTTAGCGATGCCCGATGCACTTCAACTGTGATACGCAGCAAATAGTCATCACTGACATCGTATGGTATCGATGTCGTCTCATCCAGAAAAGTTTCCGACTGCTGCCACTTTTCGTCATAGACGACTCGCTTGTAGAGGGTGGGTGGGTCGCGGTCTACATTCAGTTGGAGGATAACGAGGCTGGACTGCGGCTCTGGATAGAAATGGATGGTTTCGTCACATGATGTGACGAAAGAGAGCATCAGCAAGAACAGAATGCCATATAACAGATTCTTCTTCATAGCACTACCCTCCCTCAGAATTTACTCTTTGTAACGTAATACCACTTATAACCGATCGAGACACCGGCTCGTGTGATACCCCAATAGCGGAATGACCCTGTATCATACTTCGGTCCGTTGTGCCAGTTGCGATAGGCATCCCAATGGGCATTCAAATAACCGACACCGAGGTTGCACTCGATGGTCCATTCCTTGTTTGCACCGAAATTATGTGCCCAACCGCCACCGATGCCGACGCCCCACATCGCCCGATTCGGATCCTGGTAGCGCGAAGAACTTGGTGTAGACACGTTGAACCCGGCCACAGTGGCATGGAGGCCGCAGAACCACCCCTCCCCTGCTTCGCGTGGCCAATAACGCACCTCCGGTTGGGTGGCAAGCAACCGAAAACGCAACTTATCCGTTATGTCGTAGGGGGAATAATAGATTGGCACATCTATCGAGAAATGCTTCGTAAGTTGTGCCTCAACCGAGAGGTTGGCTGTCAAAAGTGCGGCAAAAAGAAGGTTTGTCTTCAAGGCGACAAACTGCCTCCTCTTTATAATCTGCTCTATATCACGAAACTCAAATCGGAGGGGGGTGATTTGTTGCACTCGCTTTCAGATCCAGTGCCAAATCTCCAACAGGAATGGAGCTGATGGTGTCAGTGCGGGGTGAACATTCGATGATAAGGCGGGCATTACGCAGGGGTGGAAAGACTATGTCCACGAGTCGTTGCCATGTTTCGCCGGCATCGATGGCTTGGATTGCCTTCTTGCGAAGGTTACGGTTCGGTTCTTCGGCTATGATCTGGAGAATCTGTGCTCCATTTTCGAACTCGTGAGAGCGTAAATATGCTTCAGTGTTATACCAATCCTCCTCCAAGTTGTATATGGAGATGAGAGAGTCGGGAATAATGGTATGGGAGAGCAGGTAATTTTTTAGAGCCAAGGCGCGGTTTTCACCAAGATAGATATTATTGTCCAAGGGACCTTCAGGCGAAGCACTGCCACCGATCCATATATGTTGGAGGGTGGTGTAACGATCCTGACGAACGCGCTGAATAGTCGAGACTATAGAATCGAGCATCGCAGATTCCTGCAACTCGATACGGTTTACCTTATATATGACAGGTATTAATTTTGCCTTCTTAATGTCATAAACCCTATTGGGATTGCTATTACTTGTAAAAAAGATATAGTCAGGATAGCCCCAATTATCCGACTCCGGAATTGCGGCATAACCCTCTAAACAATAGACGATTAAGGAAGTAAATAATATTAATAAATATTTGAGTTTAATAAGCATTAGAATATGGTTTGAACCGCTAAATTATATAAATGAAATGAAATATGCAAAAAAATGTTAATAAAAGTGTGACAAAAAATCAATAAAATATTACTCGGTACTCAATCCATACAAAATTTAAGGAACGCGCTCTAACTAAATTAAAATTATTTGGTTAAATAGTAGGAAAATTTACATTTAATTGTTAATTTTACATTCAATTGTTAAAATTTTAAGAAGAATTGTTCGTTATAGATATAGAACGACAAAAAAGTGTCGTTGCGGAAAAAGGATAAAGTAATGAAGAAGTCGATAATGTGGATACTTGCGGCGCTGATGTCGGTGGCATTTATAGCGTTGCTTTATTTTCAGATCATGTATCTTGAGAATATGGTCAAGATGCGTGAGGAGCAGTTTGCAGAGGGTGTGATGCGCTCTCTGAATTCCACCTCTGACTTTTTGGAGCGCCAAGAGACTCGTTATTTCTTGGAACAAGATGTCAATATCATCGAGTCGAGCATCTATGATGCAGAGGAGTATAATCCCCAAGACAATGATAATAAGAGTTTGAGATACTCTGTAGAGAATCCTGACGGCACGATCACCAACTATACGCTATCATCGGAGATCGATCCGACACGCAACACCGGTAAGATAAGTTTTCCCTCTGCCACTCAAAATGTCGGCGACCGCTATGGGGCAATGCAGGAGGTGATCCGCAGCCAGTATTTATACCAGAAGGGGCTTCTCAATGAGGTGATATTGAGTATCTTGCGCGATTCGAGCACACGTCCGGCCATGGAACGTGCCGACTCCGTAACGATACGCAACTGCCTCCGCGTCGATCTTGCCAACAATGGTGTGACCGTACCTTTCACCTTCGCCATCACCGATCATCGCAACCAAAAGATCTATTCCACCCAGGGTTATGACTCGGCTTGTGAAGATAATTATACCATTCCTCTTTTCTCTAATACAGATTCTCCCTATACGCTAAGCGTGCAATTCCCTACCAAGAATAGTTATATCATGAAGTCGGTGAGGTTTATTATCCCCTCGCTGATCTTTACAGTGATATTGCTCTTGGTGTTTGTCTACACCCTGATATTGGCATTCCGTCAGAAGAATCTGGCGGAGATGAAGACCGATTTCATCAACAATATGACCCACGAGTTGAAGACACCTATTTCCACCATATCACTTGCCGGCCAGATGCTCTCCGACCCATCTATAGCCAAGTCGGAAGGGTCGCTTGCACACCTCTCGGAGATCATCGTCGATGAGTCCAAGCGTCTTCGTTTCCATGTAGAGAAGGTGTTACAACTATCGGTGCTCGAAAAGACCGGCAATACGCTGAAGTTCAGCGTCGTAAATGCCAATGCCATCATCGATAACGTCGTGAATACCTTCAAACTCAAAGTCGAAAAACAGGGTGGAAGTATAACCACAAGGCTTGATGCCATCGAGGCGGATGTCAATGTCGATGAGATGCAATTTACCAACGTAATCTTCAATCTCTTGGACAATGCTCTGAAATATATGAAAGAGGATGTCGAACCTATGTTGGAGATCACCACAGCCGAAGTGGCGGGACACATGATAGAGATTCGCATATCTGACAATGGTATCGGCATCAAGAAAGAGCATGCCAAGCATATCTTTGAGAAGTTCTATCGCGTATCGACAGGCAACCTGCATGACGTGAAGGGCTTCGGATTGGGTTTGGCATACGTCAAGAAGATGATTACCGCCTTCCGCGGCACGATCAACGTGGAGAGTGAGTATGGCGTGGGAAGT
>SFMJ01000154.1 GCA_004553095.1 Bacteroidales bacterium | reverse complement strand
CCATAAAACACTAATATTTTAAAATAAAACCAGCAAAGCCGTTGAATTCTTCACTCTTCGGTCTTCACTCTTCACTTAAAACTCCTACTCTGCCGACATATCCGCTACAATCTGCCTGTACATGGAATAGATTCTAGTACGGCTGATGTAACCCTTCAGTACGCCTGCCACATCAACCACTGGCAGTTGGGCGGCATCGGTTTTATCAAATTTCTGCATCACCTCGTCCATACTGTCATGTTCGGTAAGAACGGCAGAAGGCTGCATCATCAGCTGACGCACAGTGAAATGCTGATACAGTTCGGTGCGGAAGATGATGTGGCGAATCTTCGTAATATCTATTACTCCCAACAGCACACCCGCCTGATCCAAAACAGGCAGAAAGTTGTTGTTACTGCGACTTATCTCACTCACCAGCTTGCTCATCGGCAGATCCGGACCTACCGGATGATAATCTTTCTCAATGACATCCTGCATGCCCAGCAGGGTGAGCGCAGCCTTGTCAATATGGTGGGTGAGCAGCTTGCCCTCTCTAGCCAGACGCAGGGCGTAGATGCTGTGACTCTCAAAGATGCTGATGGTGAGCAGCGAAGAGATGCACACTATCATCAGCGGCATGAAGAGCTGGTAGCCGCCTGTGAGTTCGGCGATGAGAAAGATGCCCGTAAGCGGTGCATGCATCACGCCCGTAATGAGGCCCGCCATACCCATCAGTGTAAAGTTCTGCTCAGGAACATAGACACCTACCTGATTCACATTCCAAAGACGCGCAAAGAGGAAACCGGCAAAACCGCCAATGATGAGCGAAGGAGCAAAGGTACCACCGCATCCGCCACTACCATTGGTGGCCGAGGTGGCAAAAACCTTGGTAAAGGTTACCAAGGCGATGTAGAGGATGAGCAGCTGGTTGTGCCCGTAGAAGAGCGAACGGCTCATCACCTGCCCCCAGTCTTCCACATTCTGTCCCTTCAGCAGCACGTTGACTGCCGAATAGCCCTCGCCGTAGAGCGAAGGGAAGAGGAAGATGAGCGAACTCAGAATCAGTCCACCAAAGAGCAGCTTTACGTATGGATAAGGCGAAAGCTTGGCAAAGAAGCCCTCGCATGCCGACATGGTGCGCATGAAATAAAGGCTCACCAAACCGCAAAAGATGCCCAATAACAGGCAGGCAGGCACGCGGTCGAGCGCCCACGGATTAGTAAGCGTAAAATCGAAAAGACTCTTGGAGCCCATCAGGATGTAGGTAAAGCAAGTAGCTGTTACACAACTGATAAGGATAGGCAGCAAGGAAGCCATGCTCAAGTCTACCATCAGCACCTCAAGCGTAAACACGAGTCCGGCAATAGGCGCCTTAAAGATTCCAGCAATGGCTGCAGAGGCGCCACAGCCCACCAGCAGAATCATGGTTTTCTTGTCCATGCGGAAGATTTGTCCCAGGTTTGAGCCGATGGCCGAACCCGTGAGCACAATAGGAGCCTCGGCTCCCACGGAACCACCGAAACCGATGGTGATACCTGATGCCACCACCGATGACCAGCAGTTATGGGCCTTGAGCTTGGAATTTTTGGTAGAGATGGCGTAAAGCACACGGGTAATACCATGCGAAATATTGTCCCTCACCACATACTTGATAAAAAGTGAGGTAAGGTAAATACCAATAATAGGGAAAAGCAGAAAGAGCAGATTATAACTGCTCTGCTGGAACCCGGAAGTAAGCAGCAACTGTATTTCGTGCGGTTGCTCGAGATGAATGCACCCGAACTCGACGATGCTGTGGCTAATGAATTGGAAAGCAATCTCGCACTCGAAGCCAATGATGTGACCCCTGCCCCCGATACCTTAACACCATCCCGGGTGTCAAATCCCTTTATTTACAACCGGTCGGCATACTCCGATGATGGTCCTGTCTTCACTCCCTCTGACGATACGGAAAATCTCTACGATATTCTCTTAGGTCAACTCAATGAGAAGGATCTCGAACCCAAGGTGCTTGAGGCTGCTCGTTTCATCATAGGCAGTCTCGATTCCAACGGTTATCTCAATCGTTCGGTGCGCGACCTGACTGATGATATGGTGTTCAGCGCTGATATCGATGTGTCGATCGATGATGTCCAAAAGGCCCTCGATGTGGTTCGTAGTCTCGACCCTCCCGGCATAGGCGCTTATTCTCTCCGGGATTGCCTCCGTCTGCAGCTCGATGCTCTCTCCCCTTCTCCCTCTCGCGATGTCGCTCTGCAGATCATCAATGAGTGCTATGATGCATTCATCATGAAGCATACTCATCGCATCAAGTCTTTACTCCATCTCGATGACAAGATTATCGCTCAAGCCCTCTCTCTGATCAAAAGCCTTAACCCAAAGCCGGGTGCTGCCATCGGCAATGACCCCTCGACTCTCGCTAATGTCATTATCCCCGACTTTATTGTCAATAATTACGATGGTGAACTCACCATCACGCTCAATAATCGAATCCCCGAACTCCGCATCGAGGAGAGCTTCGAACAGGCCAAGAGAAGACTCGACCTTGCCGGCGAGTCAAAAAATAAAAGCGATTCGAAGTATATCCTCAATAGTTATGATAATGCTCGTGATTTCATCCGAATCCTAAATCAGCGCCAAGAGACTATGATGAAGGTCATGTCGGCTATCGTTAAGATTCAAAAGGAGTATTTCCTCACCGAGGATGTATATACGCTCAAGCCTATGATGATCAAAAATGTAGCGGATATCACCGGCCTCGATATCTCTGTCATCTCTCGCGCCACTTCCAATAAGTATGTCTCCCTCCCTTGGGGTACATTCCCCCTGCGTTTCTTCTTCAGCGCTTCCAAAGGTGAGGACAAATCGCCGCTCTTGTCGAGAAGGAGGATAAGTGTCACCCCCTCTCCGATCAGCATATTATGGAACGCCTCGCTGAGAAGGGCTTCGATATCTCTCGCCGTACTGTCGCCAAGTATCGCCAAGAACTGGATATCCCTGTGGCTCGACTCAGAAAACAAATGTAATATTTCCTGCAAACCTATCAATCCCTAAGATATGAATAAGTTTAAGATCGTTTTGACATCGCTCTGTTGTTTGGCTCTCTCCATCCCCGTTCTTGCCGTGACCGATAAGGAGATGGATGAGGCTCGTGCCCTCACCGCCAAGGCTTATCTTCGTTATGTCAATAATGGCTCCGATTATCTCGATAATCTCAATCCCAAGTCGATGGCTGAACTTACTGCCAAACTGAAGACCAAGGAGAAGGAAAATATCAAGGCCTTCAATGCCGTTAAGACCCCCACCGATTATGCTTCGTGGGATAAGGACCGTCTCGTGCAGTATTGGTCGTCTGACTTCTTTAAGGCTTCCGGCCTCGACCCGGAGGGTCAGAAGGCTCGCTCAAGAGTCAAGAAGTATATCTCGGCGATGTCCGTCTCTGCCCCGGCTACCACCCCCGAGCCTACCCCCGAACCCGAACCTGCCGCTTCTCCCGCCGCCGATTCTATTGCGCAAGAGGCTATACCCGTGGACACTACTCAGCAGGATATACTCTCCGACCAAAAGGCTATTCAGGAGGATGCCGATGAGGCTGCCGCTACGCATGAGGAGTCCGGAGATACTTGGGTGTTCGTGTTTGTGCTTGTTATCCTGGTTGGTGTCGTGATTGGCCTTGTGGTTTACGCCTCAAGACTTATGCGCAAGAACCCCGAGTTCGAAGATGAGGGTAATGAGGCTCCCGCCGATGAGGATATGGCCGCTCTCCGAGCTCGAGCGCGTGAGGCTATCGCCGCAAAGGATCAGGAGATCGCTTCTCTCCAGACACGACTCCAATCCGAAGAAAACAAGGTGGCTGATATGAGCATGGAGATCGAACGTCTTAAACTCAATGCCTCTCGTCTCGAACAGCAGATTGCTACGCTGCGAAAGAATAATGCTCGTCTATCGTCTGTCGATCGTGTCGATGACACCCCCACTCCTATGGCGAGCAGCATACCTGACATTCAGCCTGCCCGTGAAGTAGTCGATCAGCCTGTAGCTCCTCCTCGCCGGAATGTCGCTCCAACTGCCCCCGCCAAGGTGCTGAAAGTCCTTTACCTCGGCCGTGCTAATGCCCGCGGCATTTTCGTCAGAGCCGACCGCCGCATCACTCCCGGTAATACTATCTATCGCCTCGACACAAACGATGGCCTCGTCGGTACGTTCCACGTCGTCGATGAACCTGTGGTGCTCGATGTCGCTCTCTCTTCGCCCGAGGAATACCTCTCCAATGGTTGTATCTGCGATGACTTCAACGATACCGAGGGGGTAAGCCGTATCATCACCGAGAGTGAAGGTACTGCCATCTTCGAAAATGGCTACTGGAAAGTGCTCCGCAAATCCACTATCCGCTACGAATGATGCTCCCTAATCCCTCCTCGATACTGCCGAAGCAGGCTGTATAGAACCATCGAAATAGCGATTTTATCGCCATTTTTCACCCTTTTATTTGGAGATTAGCGCAATTTGTATTAACTTTGCGCTGTCTAAGCCCTGATGGCGGAATCGGTAGACGCGCTGGTCTCAAACACCAGTGGAGCAATCCGTGCCGGTTCGACCCCGGCTCAGGGTACTTACAGAGGCTGAAAATCATCCGATTTTCAGCCTCTGTACTTGTTGTAATACCATCCCTCCTCATCTCTTGTATAGTTCGATATATATCTTCCTTTTTTGTGGTTTTATTAAAATTTTTAACTTTTTTCTTTTTTTCTCCGTTTCATTGAGTTATCTTTGCATATCGGTGTGCGGAGCCATATATTCTGCCGCGGCGTGTTCCCGAGGCTCTCGAGGCTTCAATCCTCTCTTTCGTCTGACTGTTAACACTCTATGCCTATGAAAGTCGTTCTTTTTGATACCGTCGACAATTCTACCAATCTCCTCCCCCTCTCTTATACCCGCCCTGTCGCTGCTTTCCGCGTCGGCATACTCACCATCGCCGAAAAGTGGCAGCATTTCCTCCCCGGTGAGTATTCTTTCTATCCTAAGGAGTACCTTCGCGAGAAGTTCCCCCTGAATTGCCATGAGGAGGAGGAAGCTCTGTTTATCGCCGGTAATAAACTCCCCGATATGGCTACCGCCCTCGAGGCCTCTCTCCTCAAGTCGGGTGATGCCCTACGCGATAGCGGCGGTATCTGGGCTTTCCGTGGCCTCCGCCGTGAGTTCGAGGCTCTTTCTCCCGATTTCGGTAAGGAGAGCGCCAATGATTCCCGGCGCATCAATTATGTATTCGATATTTTCCAATATAATCCACAAGAGATCATCAACGATTTCGTCTGGTTTACGCTCCATCGCAAGGGTATTGCCCCCGACCCCGGAACTCGTATCATCGGCGATGCCAAGCTCCCCAATGGTATGCCGGCTCTCTTTATCGAGGAGGGGGCTGTCGTTGAAGCCGATTCCATCAATCTCAAGGATGGTCCGGTATATATCGGCAGAAATGCTCATGTCATGGAGGGCTCTTGTCTGCGTGGTCCTCTCGCCCTCTGCAATGATGCCAAAATACGTATGGGTTCAAAGATCTATGGAGGTTCTACGTTCGGCCCGTTCTGCAAGGTGGGTGGCGAAATCGATAATACCATTATCTTCGGTTTCAGCAATAAGGCCCATGATGGGTATCTCGGCAATGCCGTGATAGGGGAGTGGTGTAACATCGGTGCCGGCACCAATTCCAGCAATCTCAAAAACGATTACTCCAAGATCCGTATCTGGAATTATCACCAGCAACGCTTCATGCGTACCGACCTCCAATTCTGCGGCCTTATCATGGGCGACCACTCCAAGGCCGGCATCAACTGTATGTTCAACACCGCTACCGTCGTCGGTGTCGGTGTCAACTTCCATGGCACCGGTTTCCCGCGTCAGTTTATCCCCAGTTTCCAGAATGGCAGCCCCGAAGCCGGCTTCTCAGACGTCTCGATAGATACTTTTATGCAAATCGCTTCCAGAGTCATGAGTCGTCGCGGACTCGAACTCACCGATATCGACCGCAAAATTTTCGAACATATCCATAAATACGCATCAAAGTTTAAGTAACTGCCAATCTACTCCTTTAAGTAAATAAGCATTAAAGTTGTATTAATTTCACTTTATCCACTCACATTCGCCCCTACTTTGACCTGAAGTTGGGGCGTTTTGCTAATGATGAAGTTATATCAGTAATAATTTGAATCTTACAACTTTACTGAAATTTTGAATTTTTTATTAGAATATTTTGTAAGAATTGTTGATATTTTAGACAAAATGTATGCAAAATGGGAAATGTTCTAACATTTTGTAAATCTTTTTTAAAAAAATTCTCTCGTTTTTTTTG
>SFMJ01000153.1 GCA_004553095.1 Bacteroidales bacterium | reverse complement strand
TTTTTTCTTTGTATAAATGGTCATGTAGTGGTGAGTAGCATATACAAAAAAGAGGGGATGAACGGGGTTCATCCTCTCTTTGATTTGTGGTTATCTTTTTGATAGGGTAGTGGAGATTACATCATGCCGCCCATGCCACCCATACCGGGATTGGGCATGGCGGGTGCGGGGTTCTCCTCCTTCTTGTCGGCGATGACACACTCGGTGGTGAGGAACATGCCGGCGATGCTGGCAGCGTTCTCGAGAGCTACACGAGTCACCTTGGCGGGATCGATCACGCCGGTGGTGAAGAAGTTCTCATACTCATCAGTGCGAGCATTGTATCCGAAGTCACCCTCGCCATCTTTTACCTTCTGAAGGATAACGGCAGCCTCAACGCCGGCGTTCGCCATGATCTGACGGAATGGCTCTTCGATGGCACGACGGATGATGGCGATACCGGTGTTCTCATCCTCGTTTGCACCCTTGAGGGCAGCCACCTTGGCGATGGCACGGATGTAAGCGACACCGCCACCGGGCACGATACCCTCGGCATTGGCAGCGCGAGTGGCAGAGAGGGCGTCATCGACACGATCCTTCTTCTCCTTCATCTCCACTTCAGAGGGTGCACCGATATAGAGCACGGCTACACCGCCTGCGAGTTTGGCGAGACGTTCCTGGAGTTTCTCTTTGTCATAGTTGGAGGTAGTGCTTTCGATCTGGGCCTTGATCTGGTTGACACGAGCCTCGATCTCCTCCTTGGCGCCGGCACCATTGACGATAGTGGTGTTGTCCTTATTGACAGTCACCTTATCGGCAGTACCGAGGTCGCTGATCGTTGCTTGCGAGAGCTGCATACCCTTGACATCGCTGATCACGGTGCCACCGGTGAGGATAGCGATATCCTCGAGCATCTCCTTACGACGGTCGCCGAAGCCGGGAGCCTTGACAGCGCAGATCTTGAGGCTGCCACGGAGACGGTTCACAACGAGAGTGGCAAGAGCCTCATTGTCGACATCCTCGGCAATCACCAAGAGGGGACGACCCGACTGAGCGGTAGCCTCGAGGATAGGGAGCATATCTTTGAGGTTAGAGATCTTCTTGTCATAGAGGAGGATATAGGGGCTATCCATCTCACACTCCATCTTGTCGGAATTGGTGACAAAATAGGGAGAGATATAACCGCGGTCGAACTGCATACCCTCTACGGTGTCGACAGAAGTCTCTGTGCCTTTGGCCTCCTCGACAGTGATGATGCCATCCTTGCCGACCTTGCTCATAGCCTCGGCGATGAGACGGCCGATCTCCTCGTCATTGTTGGCAGAGATGCGAGCCACATTCTCGATCTTCGACATATCATTGTCGACCTCCTGAGCTTGCTCCTTGATGCTCTCCACCACAGCAGCGACAGCCTTGTCGATACCGCGCTTCAAATCCATCGGATTAGCGCCGGCAGTCACATTCTTCAAGCCGACATTCACGATGGCCTGAGCCAAGACGGTAGCGGTGGTAGTACCATCACCTGCCTGGTCGCCGGTCTTGGAAGCAACCTCCTTAACGAGCTGAGCGCCCATATTCTGGAAAGCATCCTCCAACTCGACCTCGCGAGCCACGGTCACACCATCCTTAGTGATGTGGGGAGCGCCGAATTTTCTTTCGATGATCACATTGCGACCCTTGGGGCCGAGAGTTACCTTGACAGCATCAGCAAGTGCGTCAACACCCTTCTTGAGCTCTTCGCGAGCCTGAATATTAAATTTGATATCTTTAGCCATGATTGGAAATGATTTTAGACGTTGGTTGAAACAAATTTGAGGTTAGCCCAATACAGCCAGAACATCGCTCTGGCGCATGATCAGGTATTTAGAGCCTTCGAGCTCGATCTCAGTGCCGGCATACTTGCCATAGAGCACTTCGTCGCCTACTTTGAGGACCATCTCTTCATCCTTAGTGCCTGTGCCTACGGCGAGCACTTTACCCTTGAGGGGCTTCTCTTTTGCTGAATCGGGGATGATGATACCCGCAACTGTTGTTTCTTCTGCCGGCTTGGGCTCGATGAGCACGCGGTCGGCCAATGGTTTGATTGTCATTTTATGTCTATATTTAAGGTTAATAACAAAGTAAATGAATCGCCATGCAAGTTCGTTTGCATCAACAATCCATTTACTCTATTGCAAATCTCGTGCCAAATTACTCAAAATGGCATAAAGAGTGTGTCAAAAATGACACACTTTCTTATTTTTTGATAAGAATGTAGCTGCGTTCGGGAGCCATAAGACCCACTAACTTACCATTTTTCACCTTGAACTCCTTATTATATACTACGTCACGATAAGTGCCATTGGGGAGCGAGGTGGGAAGATTGACGAAATTGGCATTTGTGCTAAGATTGACAATAGCGGCACCCTTTTTGCCACGATTCACCAAGAGCACCTCGCCATTTTCGCTGACTTGGACATCCTCCTTCTGGCCAGCCATCTGAGTGCGGAACTTATTGACAGCAGTCACTTCGGGGTTCTTGAACTCATCATTACCGCGTGCGCCGAGCACATTGTTGCCATAATAGTTGGAGCGAGTCGAACCGGCAGGGCGGCTATAGAATAGGGGAGTACCATTCTGACGCGCGGTGAGGAAGACCCAACCGAGGCGAATCTGAGTGTCGGTAAGACCGGCAGACTCATGGCCATTGCAATAAGTGTCGTGACATTCCACCCAAGTTGTCAGGAACTCGGGAGCAGATTTGTGGCGGAAATCCTTGAGGTCGATACCCTTAGCCGAGCGCTTATGTAGCACTTCGCGGAGCACATAGCCATAGCCTGAAGCGGTCTGACCCATATAGTCGGCATATTCCTCCTCGGGAACGTTTCTATCCTGGAGCACCTCTCCATAAACGAAGAGAGAATCGTAGGGCACGGCAAGTTTTACACCCTTCACAGCCTTGCGACCGGTGGCAACATCCCAGAAATCATTCACCTTCACACCCGAAGCTGTGTCGACCGGATCGGAATGAACGCCGATATGCTTGGCAGTGTCATAGCGGAAACCGCGTACGCCGAGGCTGAGCAGATCATTGACGAACTCCATATAATATTTTTGGAAGTCGGGATTCTCAGTGTTGACATCAGGGAGGGCACCCGAGCCCATCAGCGTGCACTGGTAGCGATCATTATAATCGGAGATGGGGGTGAGTCCCTTCGAGTGATACATCTTATCTCTGCCGCCGACAGCCTTATAGAAATCATCTTTGACGGCGTCGATATCGAAAGCTGTGTGATTGGGGAGCACATCGACTATCACCTTAATATTATACTTATTGGCTGAATCCATCATCACCTTCATTTCATCGCGCGAACCGAGGATGTTGTTACCGATCTTCCAATCGGTGGGTTGATAATAGTAATACCAATTACCTTCGGTGACATTCTCATCAAAAATCTTCTTGCCGCAACCCTCGGGAGCGTAGCAAGACTGAACGGGACAAGTCTGGATCATGGTGAATCCGGCATCCTTGATTTCCTTCAT
>SFMJ01000015.1 GCA_004553095.1 Bacteroidales bacterium | reverse complement strand
ACAGCATAAAACATCCAGAATCCTGCTCGGCAGAACATTGATGAACTGCATAATATGGCCAACGACACTGTGCTACTCACCAATAGAAAAATGATCAGTCTATCTGTAAATACTCGCCGCCAGCCGACACGCATCGCCACAATAAGGGAGAGTAAGAGCGTCAGCCAGAACAAAGCAGTTTCTCTAATCTCCACTTTAATTATCTCAATATCAAATATATAAGACGATGACACAAGTCCGTTATTCATGCGGTGATACGTGCCGGGACTCATAACTTGAAATCCCATTGCTATCGCCAAAGCCACTATCGCCGCATAATATTTCTTCTGTCTGCATTCTCGGAACACTATACACATCGCCACTAACCCGACCAATATCGGCAAGGCAAGGCCCTCATGCCACCACCCCATCACAACGCCTAATATGATTGAACTCGCTATCCCCCTCTTTTGACTTCTCAGACAGCGCAACAGCATGACCGCTACAAACACACCCCATATATAATTCACTTGAAAATCAAGCTGATTAAGAGCATCGCCTGTCCATATCAATATAGTGAACAGTCCAAGATAGATTGGCATCAATGGTGAGGAATCCGGATCAAGATCAGACATCCGGAATGACTCCCTAACAATCAGAAATATTAAAAGCAAAGTGATTAGCGGACCTATCCACCGGGGTATAATTAGAAAAAATATCGCTATTATATTCGATAAGCGGATATTATCGCCATTATATCTATTTTTTATTGTCTCGACATATTCATCGATAGGGAAGCCATATTTTAAAAAATTGCCTCCCTTATCTACCATAGCTATACCTTGCTCGTTAATAAGTTCCGGCTGCGAATCAAACCACGGCTTGAAAAACTCAAGAAAAGCATTGTCATCGCCGGTGCGAGGCGTACCGAGGAAATAGAAGCCGATTCCCACCAGGAAAATAATGAGCAGCAGCGTGTTGAAACTGATCTTAATGCGTTTTATTTTTTTTAGAATATTATCCAATATTTCCACTGTCAAAGAATGTTATTGTGCTATATTTTTTCTACACCCCATCCCCCTGCCATTAGTCAGAACTCGGCGAAGCAGAGGGGGAGGAGGGAGGCTATCGAGGGGAGGACATAGACTCTCTCCTTGCCATATAGCAGCACTTCCATCGCTCCATATTTATGTTCATATTCGAGCAGCGCCTGACGGCATGCTCCGCATGGGCTCACCGGATGTGATTGGAAATCACCACGTGTCCATGCCGCGATGGCGATCTTCTTCATAGCCACTCCGGGATATAATGCCGATGCCTGATAGCAGGCGGTGCGCTCGGCACATGTGCCCGAAGGATAGGCGGCATTCTCCTGATTAGCCCCTAACACTATATTTCCATTCGCCATCAGAATCGCCGCCCCTACATGAAACTCGGAGTAGGGTGCATAACTCCGGCTCGTCATCTCCTTGGCTTTATCCACCAGCAGGCGATCCTCCTCGCCCAGCTCCTCATATCCATACACCCGAACTTCGGTGATAATTTGTTTCGTTTCCATATTTTATTATAGATCTTAAATTTTCGTTATTGTCATTTATCTATCTCACAGTCTGCCTCTTACCTCTTCGGTTCTCGGAGCAATTGCTCGAAGAGGTCGATATATTTCCGGGCTATCACCGGCGCTGCGAATCGTCGGGCAGCCGATTGATACATGCGGCGTCGAGTCTCTTCTCCCGCCATGCGTCGAGCCGCCACCATCCCGGCGGCGATATTGCCGGCGGCAGTGACGATGTCGTCATCCCACTCGGCGAGATAGCCGGTGGCGAGATGGTCGACGATATCAGGTTGTCCGCCACGTCGGAATGACACCGGCACACACCCATATACCTGCCCTTCGACCAGCGTGCCGGGCAAGGTCTCATAGAGCGATGTCGACACCACGGCATCGCCATGGCAATATACGTCGCGCACATTCTCCTCTCCCGAGATACGCCCTAAATGACGATGCTCGATAGCCACACCGGCGAGTGCTTCCGGATCGCGAAGCGTGCCGAAGGTGGTGAGGCGCATATCGCTCGCCTCCTCCGGGTATCGCGCTGCGAGTATGCGAGTCGCTTCCACCAGGATAGGAAGCCCCTTGACCGGATCGTCAAGCCGCGCAGCGCCCATCACGATGTTAAACTTATCGCCGCCTCCGACATGCTCCGGCATCCCATTCGGCACCGGGAAAGCATTGGCTATCACCGATATAGGCATACCAGCCAAGAGCGACGACCGCCGTGCATGCTCCGCAAGCCAATTGGACACCGGCACAAAATGCAACCTCCCCTCCCCCATCAGATCGCCTTGATAGATATTCGCCTTGCGCCGATGCACGCGCGCCGAGAGGTCGCCCTTAGATGCACGCGCCCCCAAAAGTGGGCAGTTGCCACAATGCGACTGCCAGCGCTCACACTCGCCGGCGTGATGGCAGATCCCGGTCATGTTCCACATGTCGTGCATGGTCCACACCACAGGCTTGCCAAGGTCCAAAAGACGTTTCAACCCTCGCAGGGAGAGCATCCCCTGGTTCACCCAATTCAGACAGATCACATCAGCCTCCCTCACCAGCGGATGGCGATCAAGAGGCAACCCGTCGGAGGCCGTATCGACCTTAAAAAGATCCTGCCGATTGAAGCCATTGGCTGCGAAGATCTTCAGGCGCTCAGCAAGGAAAGGAACGCGGATAGCGGCTCGGCTCGACGCAAGATGGACATCGGGCGAATCGGTCTGCCGATCCACCACCAGCATCTCGGCATCGACACCCTCCATGCGCAACGCCTCCATAAGGCGTCGGCTCACTATCGCCGCACCCCCTATCGCATCTGACTTATTGATGATTACTACTTTCATATTGCGTCCTGATTACTCGCTCTTATGGCTCATGGCGGTCATATCGCTCGAAACGATAGTTCAGCCCGCTCTTGGAGAGCAGGATTTCCGACTCCTCTACCATACGCCACACCGTGGGGTCGATCTCGGGGAAGAAGGTATCAGCCCCTTCGAAATGCGACTCGATGCGAGTCACATAGATTCGGGTCAGCAGAGGCATCGCTTCGGCATAGATCTGCCCGCCCCCGATGACTATCGGCACCTCCGGCGGAGGCGCCATCGACAGAGCCTCAGCAAGAGTCCCTGCCAATTCCGCCCCCGGGGCTTCATAACCCGACTGTCGTGTCAGCACGATATTGACGCGACCCGGCAACGGCTTGCGTGGCAACGACTGCCATGTGGCGCGACCCATCACTATCGGATGTCCCATCGTCACATCCTTGAAATGTCGAAGATCTTCCGGCAGATGCCACGGCATATCTCCCTCTACACCAATCTCATTGCCAAGACCCATCGCCACTATCCCCCACACCTCGCGACGTCGCGACGTCGACGAATTGTAAATGCTGAAGGGGTGGATTCCGGTAGTGTCGCGAGTGTCGACGATATCCTTATCGAAGGGAAATACTATACTTGTCTCCATGATTTTTTTATTTATTTACAAAGATAAACAAAAAGATAAACAAAAATATTATTATCTTTGCACAAATTTACAACTTCCCGTCAAATCCGGGTCATTTTTTCGATTTCGGGTGTTGATGGAGTCTAATGTCTTAACTTTTCGATGTATAGTTTATTAGATTTTATCTGCCTGCTTGGCGCCGTGTGTCTCTTCCTCTATGGTATGAAGGTGATGAGCGACGGTCTTCAGAAGGTTGCAGGCGACAGATTGCGCAACATCCTGGGAATTATGTCGCGCAATCGTGTTACCGGCGTAATCACCGGTATCCTGATTACTGCGTTAATCCAAAGTTCGAGTGCCTCGACCGTGATGGTGGTCAGCTTCGTGAATGCCGGCTTGATGAGCCTGGCGCAAGCCATGTCGGTGATCTTCGGCGCTAATGTCGGTACGACCGTCACCACCTGGATCATCTCCGCCTTCTCGCTCGAAGTCGATATCTCCGCACTCAGCATCCCGCTGCTCGCCGTCGGCGTGCCGATGATGTTTATGAAGAAGAGCACCTACAAGTCGCTCGGTGAGTTCCTGATCGGTTTCTGCCTACTCTTCATGGGGCTCGACATGATCAGCACCTACGTGCCCAATCTGCAAGAGAACCCCGAGATGCTTCGGTTCGTCACCAACTACACCACTATGGGGGCGATGTCCGTGCTGATATTCTTCTTCCTCGGCATCGTATTCACCATGATAGCCCAAAGTTCGGCTGCCACCTTCGCCATCACCCTGATCATGTGCTCGCAGGGGTGGATCTCCTTCACCCTCGGCTGCGCCATCATCTTGGGGGGTAACATCGGTACGACCATCACCCCGGTGCTCGCCTCGCTGAGTGGTAACCTTGCCGCCAAGCGCACCGCGATGGGTCATGTGCTCTTCAATGTCCTCGGTTCGCTGGTCGTGCTCTGCTGCTTTATGCCTTTCGTCTCTTTGGTGGGGAGCATCACCGACCTGGTGATGGGACAAAACCCTTTGGATGTCGATGCCGCCGCCAAAGAAACCCTCAAGAACACTCTCTTCTTCACCCCTGATGGCGCCATGACTCCCCACGCCCAGAAGTGTGTCGGCCTCGGTTTGGCTATATTCCCCACCGTGTTCAATACGCTCAACCTCATGGTGATGATCTGGTTTACAAAACTTTATGTCAAGATCGTATGCTGGATCATGCCTACTCGCCATAAAGAGGAAGAGGAGGAGTTCGTGCTCAAATATATCGGCCGCGGTCTTCTCTCCGCCTCCGAGCTCAACATCACCCAGGCCCAGAAGGAGATCTTCGTATATGGCCAGCGTGTCGACCGCATGCTCGGCATGGCGCGTAAGATGATCCATCTCAAGGAGAATGATGAAGAGTATCAATCCACCTTCAATCGCATCGAGAAGTATGAAGAAATCTCCGACCGCATGGAGATCGAGATCGGCACTTTCCTCAACTGTGTGGCAGAAGGCAAACTGAGCCCCGAGTCAAAGATGCGCATCTCCGGTATGCTCCGCATTGTCAGCGAGATTGAGTCGATCGCCGACGGCTGTTTCAACGTCGCCAAGACCCTAAACCGCAAGAATCAGATTCATGTCGATTTCCACGACAATGTCCTCAAGGAGATCGACCAAATGTATCAACTCGTCGACGGCGCTATGAAGAATATGCTCTCTCTGCTCGAAGAACTCGAAAACCCCGAGAACTCCAAGGTGGTAGAGGCTTATAACAAGGAACGTGAAATCAACAACCTTCGCAATAAACTCCGCGATGGTAATATCTATAACATCAACAACAAGGTTTACGACTATCAAGAGGGTATCTTCTTTATGGATCTGATCGGCGAGGCTGAGAAACTCGGCGACTATATGCTCAATGTCGTGGAGGGTGTCAAACACCAGTTCCGCACCGTAGCCGAATATGACTTCTAATTTCCCCGGTGACTCATGATGCTGATCCCCCCGAACCAAATGGTCTCTTCCCTTGTTTAGATTATAATAACACCGTATGTCTCAATCTAATATGAACATGAACGCAGAACAAGATCTGAAGAATCATCGTTATTGTGTGATAATGTGTGGCGGCGTCGGCTCCCGTTTTTGGCCTTTCAGCCGCAGCGGTATGCCCAAGCAGTTCCTCGATTTCTTCGGCACAGGTCGGAGTCTCTTGCAGCTCACCTACGACCGCATGCTCCCTATCACCGACCCCGATCACATCATCTTAGTAACCAATAGCGCCTATTACGATATCATCAGGCAGCAACTCCCCGACGTCAAGGAGAGCAATATCCTCCTCGAGCCGGCTCGCCGCAACACCGCCCCTTGCGTCTGCTGGGCTGCCCATCATATCTATGCCATCGACCCGCAGGCCTCGATCGTGACTCTCCCATCCGACCATCTGATCCTCCGCGAAGCCGAGTTCCATCAGACCATCCGTCATGGCCTCGATTTCGCAGAGCATCATGATGCACTCCTCACCATCGGAATAAAGCCCACTTCGCCTCACACCGGATATGGTTATATCCAGCGCGGTGAGCCGGTGGCTGATGCCGACTGCGAGCTTATGAAGGTCAAGTCTTTCACCGAAAAGCCCAACCTCGAGATGGCACAGGTATTCCTCAGCACCGGCGAGTTCTATTGGAATAGCGGCATGTTCATCTGGACTGCCGAGTCTATCCTCCGCGCTTTCCAACGCTACGACCGCGAGACAGCTTGCATCTTCGACCCCGGCACGCGTTTCTTCGGAACGCAGGAGGAGTTGTCGTTCATCGATGAGGTCTTCTCCAACGCCCCCTCCATCTCCATCGACTATGCCATTATGGAGAAGGCTGACAATGTGTTCGTGCTCCCCGGCGACCTCGGATGGAGCGACCTCGGCACTTGGAATGCCCTCTACGACTGCTCCCCAAAGAATGCCGACCGCAATGTCACTCAGAATTGCAAGGTGATAGCTCATGGTTGCGAAGGCACTCTCTTCGCCGCCGACAGCGACAAAATCATCGTCGCATCCGGACTGAAAGATTTCATCGTCGCCGACCGCGATAATGCTCTCCTGATCTATCCCCTCAGCGAGGAGCAGAAGATACGCCAAGTTGTCAACGATGTCCGTGCTCATTTCGGCGAAAAGTATATCTAAGATGCTCATATCCAAGTCTTCCGACCCCGAGCCCCGGCGCTGCGGGCATAGAGCCCTCTCCCTCCACTACGCCATCTCTCTCCTCCTCTTCTTGACTGTAATTCTCTCCTCTTGCAGCAAGAATGAGTTTGATATCAAGTTCGAACTCAACCCGTCGGCCGACGGCACTTATCGCGCCATTTATTATGCCTCCGACCCCAAAAAGGGCTGGATCGTCGAGAATGTGGTCAATATCCAGCAGGGTAAGGCCCACCTCACAGGCATGGTCTATAACCCTTGTATCGTATACCTCTGCCGCACTTCCAACGCCGCGCAGGGGCTATACCTGTATGTGGAGCGTGGCGACGATTTCACCATCTCCGGCGATGGCTCCGACCCCGCTGCCTGGCATGTCGACGGGAATAAACTCACCCGCCAACTCGACGAGTGGCGCGCTGAAAACCGCGATGTCATCGTCAAGGCACGCTCCGGACGCGAGGCGGACATCGTCCCCCTTTGCCGCGCTGTCGAATCTTTCGTCACTTCCCACCCCGACGACCCTGCCGCCGCCATCATCCTTATGGCTTATTACGACCGTGGATATGATCCGGGGCGCTTCTCTGCCCTGATGAAGTCGCTCCGCGATGATGCCGCCGACCGAAAATGGATCGACATGATGGCGCGTAATGATATGCCCGCCGATGAGCCTGCTATCCCCGCGATCCCCAAGTCGCTCGTCTTCGCAACTGTCGCCACCGGCTGCGACACCATCACCCCGGGACACCTACCCACCCTCCTTTATTTCGGCAAGGCCTCTCTTCAGCCATACCGCGATGATATCGCCAAACTGCGCCAACTCTCCCGGTCTTCGGGCGATTCCGCCTCGCGAATCATCGCCAATGTCTCTTTCGAACCCGATTCGATGACCCGGTGGCATAGCGTAAATGTCGATTCGCTCCAGGCCTCCGTGCAGGCATGGGTCCCCCTCGGGCTCTCCGACTCGCAGATCAAACAACTCGGCGTCCGTCGCATCCCTTATCTTATAGTCATCGACCGTAAGGCCAAGGCCGTCTATTCCGGCACTGACACCGACCGCGCTATCGAGACCTTCCGCTCGCTCCTCCCCAAGCAATAATACAGAATACGCACCCATAGCCATCCTCATTCCTATCTCCTATCTCCTCATTCCTATCTCCTAATCAAACTATTCTCAGAAATGCTTACCAAGGTCTATACAGCAGCTATATATGGCATCGATGCCTTCCCTGTCACCATCGAGACAGTCATGGAGCGTGGTGCTCAGTTCAACATCGTCGGCATGGCGGATACCGCCGTCAAGGAGAGTTACCTCCGCATACAGTCGGCGCTGAAGCAATCCAACTTCGCCTTCCCTCACTATCGCACCACGGTCAACCTCGCCCCTGCCGATGTCAAGAAGGAGGGGGCTTCGTTCGACCTCCCCATAGCCATAGGCCTGCTCACCGCCGGCGGCAGCATCCAATGTCCTAACCTCGAGGAGTATATGATCACCGGCGAGCTCAGCCTCGACGGCTCGCTCCTCCCCGTCAAGGGCGCACTCCCCATCGCTGTGAAGGCACGCGAGATGGGGTTCAAACGGCTCATCGTGCCCGAAGCAAATGTCACCGAAGCCGCTGTCGTCAACAATATCGAAGTCTTTGGCGCTCAGAACCTTACTCAAGTAGTGCAGATAGTCACCGGATCCGATCTTATCCAGCCTACGGTCATCAACACTCGCGCCCTCTTCGCCGAGGCTGTCAATAAGTTCGACTATGATTTCGCCGAAGTCAAGGGGCAAGAGACTGTGAAGCGTGCCTTCGAAGTGGCTTGTGCCGGCGGACACAACCTGCTGATGGTGGGCCCTCCCGGAGCCGGTAAGTCGATGATGGCGAAGCGCTTGCCATCCATACTCCCCCCTCTGAGCATGGCAGAAGCCCTCGAGACCACCAAGATACACTCCGTGGCAGGAAAACTCTCCCGCGGCTCGATGCTGATGACACAGCGTCCTTTCCGCACGCCCCACCACACCGTGTCGCCCGTAGCTCTCGTCGGCGGCGGTGCCAACCCTATGCCCGGTGAGATCTCCTTAGCCAATAATGGCGTCCTTTTCCTCGACGAGTTCCCCGAATTCCCTCGTCAAGTCCTGGAAGTGCTGCGACAGCCCATCGAAGACCGTGTCATCACCGTGTCGCGTGCCAAATATACTGTCAATTACCCCGCATCTTTTATGCTTGTTGCGTCGATGAACCCCTGTCCCTGTGGCTATTACGGTCACCCCACCAAGCGCTGCACATGCATGCCCGGACAGGTGCAAAAATATATGAACAAGATCTCCGGACCGCTCCTCGACCGTATCGACTTGCAGATCGAGATAGAGCCGGTCGACTTCGACGACATGGCGAATAGGCAGCCTGCCGAATCGAGCAGCGAGATCAGAAGCCGTGTTGTGGCGGCAAGAGCCGTGCAGCAGGCACGATATGCCGGCATCTCCGGCATACACTGCAACGCGCAGATGAACTCCGCGTTGATCCATCAATATGCCTGGCCCGACGAAGCCGGCATGGAAAAGCTCAAAGAGAGGATGACCAGGCTCAACATGTCGGCGCGAGCCTTCGACCGTATCCTGCGCGTAGCGCGCACCATTGCCGATCTTGACTACGCCACCCGTCGCGACGACGCCGGCGCCCCCCTCTACACCCCGGCAGAAGCCGCCGACCTCCCCATCACCGTCGCCCACCTCGCCGAAGCCATCGGCTACAGAAGCCTCGACCGAGCCAACTACGGCTCCGCCTTCTAACCCACCCCTCCTCCCAGCCTCCCTCCCTCCTCTCCCTCTCCTCCTCTCTCCCTGCTTCTCTTCTCTCCTCGCCCCGAGTCTCTCCCTCTCCTCTCCCCGCCCCGAGTCTCTCTCCTCCCTCCCCCCCGAGTCTCTCCCCTCGCCCCGCTCCTCGCCTCGCTCCTCGCCTCCCCCCTCGCTCCGGGTCTTACCTCCACCCGGCGCCGAATGGCGCCTTTTGTCTTCGGGTGGCGAGCGAAGCTCGCTTTTCCCCCTTGCCGCCCCATAGGCTTTCCCTCCTTCTGTTTAACCTAACTCTTCTTTATAATGGCTCAAAACTATCACCGTCGCGCTTATGCCCACGACTATCACGCCCCTTTCATCTATCACCTCATTATCAAAAAAGCAAAAGCTTGTGCCTACTTCGGCTCTATTCGTGGCGACGCAAAAATAGCACCCGGAAAGCCCGGCTGCGCTTTCGTGGCAAAAAATAAGCTCGGAGGTGCCATTGCTACGATGCTTAAGGATCTGCAACTCCAATACCCTTTCTTACAAGTATATCAATACGCTATTATGCCAGATCATATCCACATATTACTGCGTGTAAAAGAGCGCACTGAGTTACACCTCAGCGACTATATCCGGATATACAAGCAGAATGTAGTGAATAAGTATAATCTGGTGGCGGGGACTCGGTTCTCGCTTGATGATATCTTCGAGCCGGGCTATTGCGATAAGCCCCTCCTCCTGGGGCGCTCGCTCGAGACGCTCTTTCGCTATATCCGCGAGAACCCTCACCGGCTCGCTATGCGTCAGCAATACCCCGACTTCTTCCGCCATGTCCGCCGGTTGTCGATCGGCGACAACACTTATGAAGCATACGGCAATCTATTCCTCTTCCGCAATCCCGACAAGGTCGCCGTGAAGATAAGCCGCAGTTACGACGAAGAGAAGAGGGCCGCACTACGAGCCGAATGGCTCGAAACGGCACGCACCGGCGGCATACTGGTCTCCCCCTTCATCTCTCCGGCGGAGAGAGCCATCCGTGAAGAGGCGGAGGCTCTCGGTGCAAAAATCATCCTCATCACTCACGAGGCCTTCGGCGAGCGCTACAAGCCTGCTGCCCACGACTTCGAGCTATGTGCCGCCGGCCGCATGATGATCATCTCCATGGGACAGTCCTCCGGCACCACCCTCACCCGCGAACTCTGCCTACAGATGAACGACCTCGCCGCCACCCTCGCCAAAGGATAAAAGCCGAAGCTCCCCACCGAAGAAAAGCGAGCTCCGCTCGCCATCCATAGACAAAAAAAGCTTTGCACAGTGTGCAAAGCTTTTTTTCTTTTGTCTTAGGGTGGCGAGCGAAGCTCGCTTTTCCCCTTCCCGCCCCATAGCGAGGCTTAGCCGATCTTGGCCCCCGGCGCTACTTCTGCCGAAGGACTTACCACGACTAAGTTGCCATCGGCATTCACAGCCGAGAGGATCATCCCCTCTGACTCGATGCCCATCATCTTGCGCGGCGGGAAGTTCGCGATAAAGCAGATCTCCTTGCCCACCAGCACCGACGGATCGGGATATGACCCCGCGATGCCGCTCAAGATCGTGCGCTTACCCATGCCGTCGTCGATCAGGAACTGAAGCAACTTCTTCGATTTCTTCACATTCGAGCACTCCAGCACCTTGCCCACGCGGATATCGACCTTGGCGAAGTCGTCATAGCTGCACTCCTCGGCTATCGCCTCCGGCTGCCATGACTTGATCTCATTCGCCTTCTTCGTGTCGAGCAGCTTCTGCACCTGTGCCTGTATAGCCTCATCCTCGATCTTCTCGAAGAGCAAATGGGGCTTCTCGATGGCCCTGCCTACGGGGAGCAGGTCGAACCGGCCTGTCATCTCCCAAGCCAAGCGCTCTATGCCGAGCATCTTGCGGAGATCCTCAGCCATGAAGGGGGTGAAGGGCTCGAACACTACCGCCAGGTTGGCGCAAATCTGCAACGCCACATTCAGGATAGTGGCTACACGTGCCTGATCCTCTTTCCAGACCTTCCAGGGCTCGGTGTCTGCCAGATACTTATTGCCGACGCGCGCCACATTCATAGCCTCGCGAAGGGCCTCTCTGAACTTGAACTCCTCGAGATAGCCGGCAGTCGCCTCGACAGCCTTCTTCACCTCTGCCATCGCCTCACGGTCGATGTCGAGCAACTCGCCCGCCTCCGGGATCTTGCCCTCGAAATACTTGTGCACCAGCACCATAGCGCGATTCACAAAATTGCCCAGAATTGCCACCAACTCGCTGTTGTTGCGGGTCTGGAAGTCTGCCCAGGTGAAGTTATTATCCCTCGTCTCCGGAGCATTGGCGGTCAGCACATAGCGGAGCACATCCTGCTTGCCGGGGAAATCGCGCAGATACTCATGGAGCCATACAGCCCAATTGCGCGATGTCGATATCTTGTCATCCTCCAAGTTGAGGAACTCATTGGCGGGCACATTGTCGGGGAGGTTGTAGCTGCCGTCAGCCATCAGCATGGCGGGGAAGACGATGCAGTGGAACACGATATTATCCTTGCCGATGAAATGAATCATACGGGTCTCCTTATCCTTCCACCACTTTTCATAATCATCGCCGACGAGATCGATAGTGTTGGAGATATATCCAATCGGGGCATCAAACCAGACATAAAGCACCTTACCCTCGGCACCCTCCACCGGCACGGGGATACCCCAATTCAGGTCGCGGCTCACGGCGCGAGGCTGGAGCCCCAGGTCGAGCCAAGACTTGCACTGGCCATATACATTGGGTTTCCACTCCGTATGCTCCTTAAGGATCCACTCCTCGAGGCGGCTCTGCCACTTATCGAGAGGGAGGTAATAATGCTTGGTCTCTCGCATCACGGGCACACTGCCGGTGATCGCCGACTTCGGGTCGATTAGATCGGTGGCATTGAGCGACGTGCCGCAAGCCTCGCACTGGTCGCCGTATGCACCCTCGGCGCCGCAATGCGGGCACTTGCCCGTCACATAGCGGTCGGCAAGAAATTGCCCCGCCTCCTCGTCATAGAGCTGCTGGGAAGTCTTCTCCACGAACTCCCCCTTGTCATAGAGACGACGGAAGAACTCGGAAGCCACCCGATGATGAGTCTTCGACGTGGTGCGGCCATACACATCGAAAGAGATACCGAACTCCTCGAACGAGTCCTTGATGATCTTGTGATAGCGGTCCACGATGTCTTGAGGAGTAACTCCCTCCTTGCGAGCCTTGATGGTGATGGGCACACCATGCTCGTCGCTACCGCCGATCATCAACACCTCACGCCCTTGCAGGCGCAGATAGCGTGCATAGATGTCGGCAGGTACGTATACCCCCGCCAAGTGGCCGATGTGCACCGGGCCGTTGGCGTATGGCAGGGCGGTGGTGATGAGTGTTCGTTTGAAATCTTTCATTATCTCTTCGTTGATTTTTGTGTTGTTATGTTTATAAATAAAATGAAGCCGGGGTGAACTTAGCGTTCTCTCCGGCTTCATGTCGGGGTGAGGCGACTCGAACGCCCGACCTCTACGTCCCGAACGTAGCGCGCTAACCAACTGTGCTACACCCCGATTTTGTTTGCGACTGCAAAGTTAGCAATTATTTTTGGATTTCCGTTATTTTTTTGCCGATTTTTTTATTTCTATCTCTCTGCCGACCCTCTGCCGCCAAGATGCAACTTCTTTTTTACCATCCCCAGAATATCTTCGTAGGCCTTATTGCGGATGCCATAACGCAACGCAACATGCGTATATCCCGCAGTCACCACGAGTCCTACGCCAAACGATAACCAGGGCACAAAGTCAAGCCAATAGCAGCCCCACAGCAGCAGGCAGAGCGGAGCGAACCATACCACATGCCGCAGCATATCGCCGAAACTCGTGTATTCCCGGTTGATCTTCCTCACAAAATAGAGCGCCGAACTGAACACCACCAACTCACATATCACCCAACTGATCGCCGAACCGACACTCATCATCCTTGGCACCACCAGGAAATTGAGCACCACACTGCATGTCGCCCCCAAGGCGGCATTGATGAAGATCTGCCGGTCCGCCCGACTCGGCGTAAGTATCTGTATCACAAGCACCTGCTCGATGCCTATCAGCAGCAGCAAGGGCATGATGATGCGCATCGGCAAGATCGCCCCCTCGAAGCCCGGCCCGGCGATGAGCCACACCATCTCCGGCGCAAAAAACTCCGAAAAGATCACGCACGGGAAGGCAAAGGCAAATAGCAGATTGAATGACTTCTTCAGCATCCTCACGATCTCCTCCTCCTTTTGCTCCTCAATCAGCGCACTGATGCGCGGCATAATCACCAGCGTCACCGAGGCATAGAGCGCCAAAATGATCTGCTCGATCTTCGTCGCTGTGGTGTAATAGCCCACCTCCGTGTCACCACACGCCATCCCCAGGAACATAGTGTTGAAAGTCGTATACATCGAAGTCAAGATAAACTGTGACCCCAAGAACACCAAGGGCTTGAAATATGGCTTTAAAGTGCCGAAAGGCTGGAAACTATACCTCACAAAGCGACGCCGATACTGCCAGTTGATCACTCCCGTAGCGATGATCATCAGCGAATATATCAGAAAGTATAGGGTATAATCACTCTGTTCCTTGACGAAAAGGAAAATCGAGATAACGTATGCCGAGCGCACCAACGTAGTGCGTATCGTGATATACTTGAAATCCTCGAGCCCGGTAAAAAGCCACTCCACCGCAAAGGCTGTGAAGAGTATCTGCGTCGCCCCGATATAAAGCAAACGCCGATAAGGTATCAGAGCCGGCAACGTCTCGATCAATACAAAATAGAGGGTCAGGGCGAATATGGTAAAGCCGATATTCAGCGTAAAGAGCTGGGAGAAAGTATCGTGCAGACGGCGAGCATCACCCTTAGCCTTCGCTATCTCCCGCACGCCGAGCGACGTGATGCCCAGCATGCTGATATATGTGAAATACTGCACGATACTCTGCACATAATTGCAAATACCGACATTGGTCACCCCCAACACTCGCGACACGTACGGATACGTGATAAAATGAAAGATATAAAGCGAGGTTGTGAGAAACCCACTATACAGTATATTCTTCTTAAGACCCATAGCCAACCAAATCTCGATTATCGATGATCTAACCCCTAACCTCTAACCTCCTACAACATATGCCTCTGCTTCTTCTCCTCGAAGATATCGGCGACAGTCACGAAGATGCCCGACTCCTCTACGTCGCCAAACTCGCGATTGATCGCCGTGCCGAACATGCGCATCGTCGGCGAAAGAGCCATATATGCATTGACCAAAGGGGGTATCTTCTTGCCATGTTGACGGATAAAATTGTTCAAAATCTTGAAATCCTCCTTATAGCACTCCCCCTTATACATCGACTGCACCTTCTCTCCCAGCGCATTTGACTCCAAGGGGATGATAGGCCAAACCAGTCGGTCGGGGTCAGGGAAATGCCTGTGCATAAAGCCCAAGATCATGTCGCGACACTCCTCCCCGTATGATGGATACATCGTCACCTTGCCGAAGAGATACTTGATCTGCGGATAGCGCTTCGCCAAGGCGCCGAGGCCATCCCAGAGATTGTCGAGAGCATAGATAGAGTGCGGCAAGCCGTTGGTGTTCTGATAATTCAGCACCACAAACGAGCGGCCCAACTCGATCGTCGCCGGCAGATACTCCTTCAGGAACTGCTCCGAGAAGTGAAACATGTGGGCCGTGGCAATATGGGGCACACCATCCTCGACGCGGATATCCTCACCCAAGATGAAACGATAGCCGCCGATGATCTCGCGATTCTCCGGATTCCAGACTATCATCTGCCGACAGGGTGTCGGCTCCATCGTGTCGAACTCATCGATGTCACACTCCAAGCCCGTGCCCCCTCCGGCGGCGCGAAACACTATCTCGCGCAGTCGCCCGATCTCGCGCATCGTGTTCGGCGCATTGAAGGCATCGACCACATATATCTCATTATTGCCCTTGTTCGATCTTCGCAACAAGCGATCGGGCGTCAGTTCCGCCTCGATCAGCTCCGTGTCTACCTTGGGTATTATTGGATTCATAAGAGCACGCTCCTTAATATTAGGTGTCTATACGTTAAATCTGAAATGCATCACATCCCCATCTTCCACCACATAATCCTTACCCTCGACCGCCATCTTGCCTGCCTCCTTGACCGCAGCCTCAGAGCCGTAAGAGACATAGTCGTCATATTTGATCACCTCGGCGCGGATGAACCCCTTCTCGAAGTCTGTGTGGATGATGCCGGCAGCCTGAGGCGCCTTTGTGCCCTGTGTGAAGGTCCATGCCCTCACCTCGTCGGGGCCGGCGGTGAAGTAGGTGCGCAGGTCGAGCAGTGCGTATGCGGCGCGGATCAGACGGTTCACGCCACTCTCCTCCAGCCCGAGGTCGTCGAGAAACTCGCGACGCTCTTCGTAGGTCTCCAACTCGGCTATCTCACTCTCCGTCTTGGCTGCCACCACCATCACGTTGGCATCCTCACCGGCGAGCGCCCCCTTCACCTCTTCGACATAATGATTACCCGTAACGGCGCTCCCCTCATCCACATTGCAGAGATAGAGCACCGGCTTATTGGTCAGCAAGAACAATTCGCGAGCAAATTTCTGCTCCTCCTTACCCTCGATGGCGACGCTACGCGCCGGGCGCCCCTGTTCCAACGCCTCCTTATATGCCTGAAGCACACCGAGCTGCATCTTCGCAGTCTTATCGGCGCCTGCCTTGGCAGCCTTCTCCGTCTTCGCCAATCGACTCTCCACAGTCTCCAGATCCTTGATCTGCAACTCATAATTGATCACCTCCATATCGCGCACCGGGTCCACCGTCGCGTCGACATGAGTAATATTATCATCATCGAAACAGCGGAGCACATGGATGATGGCATCCGTCTCGCGGATATTAGCCAAGAACTTATTGCCGAGACCCTCACCCTTAGAGGCCCCCTTCACGAGCCCGGCGATGTCGACAATCTCCACCGTAGCAGGGACCACCGACCGGGGGTTGCATAGCTCCACGAGGCGAGTCAGACGATCATCGGGCACCGAGATCACACCCACATTCGGTTCAATAGTACAGAAAGGGAAATTAGCAGACTGTGCCTTCGCATTGCTAAGACAGTTAAAGAGAGTGGACTTGCCGACATTGGGCAGCCCCACGATACCGCACTTCAGGGACATAACACAAGATATATTTTAAGCAGGCCTCACAGGCAAAAAAAGGAGAGAAACTGCCGGCAAAGCCGAAGATTTCAATAGAGTAAAAACGCCGCCTTCCGGCAACAAAACACAAAATTAATAAAAAATGTCGAAAAAACCGAAAACAAAAGTCCAAATATCTAAAAACCCCCTCCCTCCCATCAGCCACCACCCATTTATCCCATACTGCTCCATTCTACCCAATTCTATCCCTATTATTCCCAAAATTTGCAAAAAATCGAAAAAATGTGTACATTTGCGACAAAACTCGGGGATAAAATGTGTGCGAAACTACAAAAACTCGGGCATAAAATGTGTGCAAAACTACAAAAACTCGGGTATAAAACGTGTACATTATCCCATAACTTCCTAAATAGATGTCACTTATGTTCAAACGTAAAATAGAGACAAGACTCCAAGCCTGGAAAGAATCTCCTCGCCATAAGCCGCTCGTAGTGAAGGGAGTACGCCAATGTGGCAAAACCTGTAGTGTTCAAGACTTTGCACATAAGCACTATAAGCACGTCGTATACCTAGATTTTCGCAAAAACCCCGACTACAAAATCTTCTTCACCCACAGTCTGGATGTCGACTCAATCATATTCCGCCTCACTGCCGCCATTCCCGATATCGAAATCGAGCCATATACCACTTGCTTCATTTTCGACGAAGTGCAAGACTGCCCTCGAGCCCGAGGATCGCTGAAATACTTTCATCTTGACGGTCGATACGATGTGATCTGCACCGGCTCACTACTCGGAGTCAACGGATATAAGAGCAAAGCGGAACAAATCGAAGAGGAAGAGGCATCAATCCCTGTAGGATTCGAAGAAATCATCACCATGTATCCCATGGACTTCGAGGAATTCCTGTGGGCCAAGGGCTATGACGAGAGCTTCGTCGAAGATATGCTGGAGCATATGCGAAATCTCACGCCCTTCAACGAGGTACAGATGTCGGTGTGCAGCTCACACTTCCTTGACTACTGCATCTTGGGCGGAATGCCCGCTGTTGTTCGTGAGTTCATCGCAAAAGGCACCTTTGAGGGATCGCTTGAAGTACAGAGACAGCTTATCGCAGACTACAAAGAGGACATTCGCAAATATGCTGAAGGTATAGACCGGACCAGAATCGTGAATGTATTTAACCACATT
>SFMJ01000152.1 GCA_004553095.1 Bacteroidales bacterium | reverse complement strand
ATGCCCTAAACTTTATAGTGAATATTCTTAATGGAAGATATAAAAGAAAAACAAGAGTCAAAGCATGAGGAGTCGTTCTCCCTTGGTCAGTTCTTCAAAGCATGCTCTCTGAAGTGGAAATGGTTTCTAATCTCTGTAATCTTCTTTACATTCTTGGGCGTGGCATACGTCGCAATCAAGGAGTCGGGATTCAAACGCACCATGCAGGTCCTTATCAAGGATCAAGATGGGGGCGGCGGCATGGGTGATATCGCAAGTTCTTTTTCTAAGTTGGGTCTCGTCTCGACCAATACCAATGTATATAACGAGTTGATCTCGCTGAAGTCGCCGGCGGTCATGACCGAAGTTGTGCAGCGCCTCGGTCTCGATGTCAATTATTACCAGAAGGGATTCCCTCATGGCAAAACCCTCTATGGCACCAACCTCCCATTTAAGATCAAGATCCCCGATCTCGATCCCGGCATGGGCGGAATTTTCACTATCGAACTTCAACCCGACGGCTCGGCTCGCCTATATAAGTTCAAACGCATTGACGCCGATGGTATGCACAAGTTGCCCGGCGAAGTGAAGGTGGCAAAAACCACCCCCTGTGCCGTTAAGACCCCTATCGGCACTGTACATTTTGAGGTCAATGAAAAGTATGTCCCCTCTCCTCGTGAGAAAACCGTAAATATCAAGGTGACTCGCCGTGCCTTCCTTAAGGCTGTGGAAAGCTATTCCAAGAAGCTTGTGGGCGACCTTACCGACCGCGATGCTACCGTGATCGACCTCAGCATCAAGGATGTCTCTATCGAGCGCGCCGACGATGTGCTCAATACCATCCTCGATGTCTATACTTCCAAGTATGTCTCCGACAAGAATCGTATGGCTGTCGCAACTTCGCAGTTCATCGATGAGCGCCTCGCCTTGATCCAACAGGAACTCGGCGTCGTTGACTCCGAAATTATGAACTATAAGTCCCAGACTCTTGTGCCCGACCTTAAGGAGGCTGCACGTCTCAACCTTGAGTCTTCTCAAAGCAATGAGGCTTTGCTCCGTGAGGCTACTGCTCAGTTGGGCATGGCTCAGTATGTATATGACTATGTACGAACTCCCTCTAATAAATTTAAGGTAATACCGATCAATACCGGCGCTACAAGCCCCCAACTTGAGACGCAAATTACTACTTATAACTCTACTCTTCTGACTCGCAACAATGTGGTGGAAAGCACTTCTGCCACCAACCCCATCGTGCTCGACTATGATCAGCAACTCGCCGGAATGCGTGAGGCTATCGAACGAGGCCTGAACAATCAGGTGGTCGGCCTACAGAAGAATGTTGCCTCTCTGCAAGGTCAGCAGTCTATGCTCCGTAGCCAACTCGCTTCGGCTCCTACTCAAGCCAAGCACCTGCTCAGCGTCGAACGCCAGCAGAAGGTGAAGGAGGAACTCTATCTCTACCTCCTGCAGAAGCGCGAGGAAAATGAACTTAATCAGACCTTTACCGCAGACAATACTCGTGTCATAACACCCCCGAGCGGCCCCGTTGAGCCGGTATCTCCAAAGCCTTTCCTCACTGTGGCTGTCATGTTCCTTCTCGGGTGCCTTTTCCCTGCCGGTATCGTTTATGTCAAAGAATCCACCAATACCAAGGTGCGCTCTCGCAAGGATCTCGATCACATGTCGACTCCTTTCATCGGCGAAATACCTATGGTCGGTAAAGTTGAAAATAAAATCAAAAAACTCTTCTCTTCGAAGAAGAATGATAATAATGAGTCGCTCCCGGCGCGCGTAAGCCGTGGCAACCGTGATATCATCAATGAGTCGTTCCGTATCGTGCGTGGTAATATCGACTTTATGTCTCGTACAGGAAATTCTCATGTCATCATGATTACTTCCTTCAATCCCGGTAGCGGTAAGTCGTTCGTTACTTTCAATCTCGCTTGCTCGTTCGCTATTAAGAATAAACGTGTGCTGATCGTAGACTGCGACCTCCGCCACGGCTCCGCTTCCCAGTTCATCGGTATGCCTCACAAGGGTATCTCTTCTTTCCTCACCGGCACTGTCTCCGACTGGAGAAATCTTGTAGTTAAGGATGAAGAGGAGTCTACACTCGATATCCTCCCTATCGGTCATCGACCTCCCAACCCCGCCGAACTCCTCGAGTCGCAATCTATGAAGAATCTTATTCGTGAGGCTTCTGCCGAGTATGATTATATATTCCTCGATTGCCCCCCGGTGGATATCGTCGTAGATACACAAATCATCGCTCCTTTCGCCGATTCGACTATCTTCGTGGTTCGTGCAGGCCTCTTCGAGAAGGCCTCCGTGCCTGAAATCGATGAACTCTATAAGAATGTTCGTTTCAACCAAATGTCGGTCCTCCTCAACGGCACCGAATCCTCTAATTCTCGTTATGGCTCTCGAGGTTATTACGCTTCGGCTTATTCTGTAGAGGCATAAGTTCCTGATAACGCTTTTTGTTGACATATTGTAATCTCCATCTAAAATATAATTTTTTTAGATGGAGATTATTACAATAAATTACCCTTTTTTGTGTTATATTATATAACCTGTTATGGTATCTCTGTTTTATCAATTTTATCAAAACGCTATATACTTCTTATATGTCACTTTGGCCTTTTAAATCAGTCGATAAACTTGTAAAGTCCGGTCTTTTTGATGGCTTTACCGACTGGCATTCACATATTCTTCCCGGTGTAGACGATGGCATTCGCACCATGGATGAGTCGCTCGATACTCTCGCTGCTTTCGAAAGTCATGGCATCAAGAAAGTCTGGCTGACTCCACATGTTATGGAGGATTGCCCCAACACAACTCAGCGCCTACGCGAGCGATTCGAAGAGCTCAAACAAGCCTATAATGGAGGTATCGAACTTGAACTCGCTTCCGAGAATATGCTCGATTCTCTTTTCGAAGAGCGCCTCCGCGAGAATGATTTCCTACCTATCGGCAGAGATAAGGACCATCTGCTCGTCGAGACTTCTTATATCAATGCCCCTTACGGCATGGAGGCTATGATCGACGATGTATTCAAACTTGGATATATCCCTATCTTGGCTCACCCCGAGCGCTACCGATATATGAATGAGAATGATTATCGCAAATGGAAGAGTAAGGGACTCCTCTTCCAGTGTAATTATATCTCTCTGATCGGTGGTTATGGCCAGACGGCTCGTCAGAAACTGGAGTGGATGCTCAAGGAGAATATGATCGACCTCGTCGCTTCTGACGTCCACAAAAAGTTCGTCTTCGACCACGTCATCCAGAAGAGTCCTAAACATGCAGCCGCACTCCGTCAGCTCGTCGATGTTGCTCATAATCCCGCTATAATCTGATGAGTAATCGAATTTCTATCGATAATACTCAGCGCATAGAAGAACTTGGCAACGCCCCAACATCCCGCTTGCTTTTGAAGTATAGCCTCCCTGCCGTGGTCGGCACGGTGGCTAATGCTTTGTATAATATCATTGACTCGATGGTGGTAGGTCATGCTATCGACGACCCTTCTGTCGTCGCTGGTATGGCGGTTACTTTCCCCGTGATGAATATCGTCAGCGCATTGGGTATGCTCGTCGGCATC
>SFMJ01000151.1 GCA_004553095.1 Bacteroidales bacterium | reverse complement strand
AGAGTTCTCAACACGTGTCATAAAAGGGAAAAACAGAAGAAATGCCAGCCAACAAGAATGCGCTGATACGCTACAAGACTATCGACAACTGCCTGCGCAACCGCTACAGGCGCTGGACACTCCAAGATCTGGTGGATGCATGCAGTGAAGTCCTCTATGAGATGGAGGGTATCGACAACGGAGTGTCCGTACGGACCATCCAGGGAGACATCCAAATGATGCGTTCAGACAAATTGGGATATAACGCACCGATCGAGGTGTATGAGCGGAAATACTATCGCTATAGCAACCCCGACTACTCGATCACCAAGATGCCGATGTCACAGAACGACTACGAAGTGATGCAAGATTATATCCAACATCGGCAGCCGCGCAAGGTAATGTTTTGGGCATCAGCCGAACAGAGCAAATATATCGCCACCAAGCCGCTGCATCGCACACAGCGGCAGATAGAACATAACCCCGATGATGGCTCCTGTCTATTTGAGATCGAGGTAGTGATCAACTACGAGATGTATTCCATATTCTTGAGCTTGGGGTCGGGAGTCAGAGTGCTTCAGCCACCGACAGCCGTAGAATATATGAGGACCAAGACCGAAGAGATGGCAAAACTCTATCGATAAGAGCGAGCAAGAGTTCGCACACCGGGTAAAGAGACTACCCACCATATACAAGATTTTCAAGTTGCAACTTTTTTTTGAAATTTGTTTTACATTTTTCAAAAAAAGTTGTAACTTTGCTATCTCTAATACGACAGACTATGACACAAGAAAAACATTCAGGGCGGGGCGGAGCCCGGCGTGGAGCCGGCCGTCCTCGGAAGGAAGAGCCGAGCCGGCTCTATAGTTTTCGTGCATCGGGAGAGATGGCGGACTTTTTGGATTCACACGAAGATAAGAGTCGTGTGATAAAGGGGTGTATAGCCAAAGAGATGGCAGAGAGGAAGAATTATCCGCCGGAAGATGAGAAATGGCCCGACTTGTCGGCGTGGGGCGAGGTATATTCCGCCACCGAAGTCAAGGAGATGAAGATACCCTACTTCGACATTGGGATTGTGGCTGGTTTTCCGTTGCCTCTCGACAATGACGAGCGAGCGCAAAACATCGAATTATTGCAGATGTTGTGTCCCTGTCCGGAGTCGTCATATCTGATACGCGTAGAGGGTAACTCGATGATCGATGCCAATATCCATTCGGGCGACATCGTGATCGTCGACAAGAGCAATCGCAATCCCTCTCCGAGCGAAGTGGCGGTGTGCGAGCTGAATGGGGAGTATACCCTCAAGCGCTTCGAGATGCGCGACGGGGTGGGATGGTTGATACCTGCCAACCCCGACTATCCGGAGATACGCGTCACAGAGGAGGATAGCTTCAGCATTTGGGGCACGGTGACCTACGTGATCCATCGTCCGCAAGGGGATTAGAGCGTATTCCTTAAGAGCGCGTTCCTCAAAAATTTTTTGGAGGGAGACTGAGATATGTATGCATTGGTAGACTGCAACTCATTTTTCTGTTCGGTAGAGAAGGTGTTCCATCCCGGGTTGGAGGGGAAGCCGGTGTGTGTTCTATCGAACAATGATGGTTGTATCGTGGCGTTGACACCGGAGGCAAAGGCGTGTGGGTTGCATCGAGGCGATCCGATCTTCAAGGTAGAGGATATCGTGAGGAGACATGGCGTGCATATTTTTTCGACCAATATGCAGCTTTATGCGGCGATGAGTCAGAGGGTCACCAACATACTTCGCAAGAGCATCCGTCATGTAGAGAATTACAGCATCGACGAGTCCTTTCTCGATCTGAGGGGATATGATCGCTATTACGATCCGGTGGAGCTGATGAGGGGTGTGAGGGAGAGGATCCGGCTATGCACGGACATCCCGGTGAGCATTGGGATAGCCCCCTCGAAGACATTGGCGAAGATGGGGAGCAAGTATGCCAAGCAATATCGGGGGTATCATGGGGTGTGTATGATCGACACAGAAGAGAAGAGGCGCAAGGCGTTGGAGATGTTTGACTTGGCAGATGTATGGGGCATCGGCAGGCAGACATTGGCGCGACTCAACTATCATGGCATACGTACGCCGCTGGAATTTGCCGATCGGAGCGAGAGCTGGGTGAAGAGCATTCTGACCAAGCCGGGCCATCAGACCTGGCTTGAGCTGAACGGGGAGGCATGTATCGACACGAGTGAGGTGAAGCGCAAACAGACCATTTGCACGAGTCGAAGTTTTGGGGAGATGGTGGGCGATCTCACCTCATTGAGGGGGTCGATAGCGGGGTTTGCGAGCAGTTGTGCCAACAAATTGCGAGGACAAGATAGTGCCTGTCGGAGTGTCAGTGTGTTTATATGCAGCAATCGGTATCGGGAAGATCTGGTGCAATATGGCAACATGGCGACCGAGCGGCTGCACACCGCCACATCCGACACCTTAGAGATAACGGATGCGGCGATGAGATGTTTGGGGTCGATCTATCTGCCGGGGGTGATGTACAAGAAAACGGGTGTAATACTGAGTGACATCGTTCCGGCGAGTCCGATACAACTAAGTTTATTTGATCCGATCGAGAGGAGGAGAGAGAGGGTAGAATTGATGAAGAGCATCGACCGGATCAATCAGCGCTACGGGGTCAAGACGATGAGTTTGGCGATAGAGGGACGTGGACATCAAGCCTGGCACAAGAAATGCGAGCACCGGAGTCCGAACTACCTCACAGACCTCGCCGACCTACTGACCATCCGAATCTAAGAGCGCGTTCAAACTGAGGGTTAATTTAGAGCGCGTTCCTTAAATTTTTAATCAAACTCCGGGTTATGGGCGGGCTGTGCTTTTTTGGGGCTTTACGGCTTTGGTGAATTTTATGAAGAATTTCTTGGGGGAGGCGTCGCGGTAGAACTCTTGGATGTGCTGGTCTTCGTTGGGACAGCCTACCGACTGCTTGACTATCATGGCATTGGGATGGTAGAACCATACTTGCTTGATGTAGAAGTCATTGCGGACCACATGGGGAGTGGGGTCATCGCCGATGGTGTAGGTGAGGTAGTTGCCGAAGATGAACGGTGTGTTTTCTTTTTGATATAGGTAGGTGGGTTGCTCTTTGGGTTTGGGGTTGGTGAGCTGGCCACATTCGTAGAAGTGGTTGGGGCAGATGCAGTATTCGGCGACTACTTTCGTGGAGTGAGGGGGTATGGCGATGATCTGCTTTTCGGCGAATTCTATAGAAGAGGATGTGGCAGCGGCTTCAGAAGCTTGGGTGCCTGCGGAAGCGGATCCGGGAGCTATGGGAGTGCCTGAGAGTGTGGTCCATTCCCCTTGTGCGGAGAGAGAACGAGAGGCAGATGCCGACTTCATGTAGGAAGAAGAGGCGGTGTAGGTGCGTTGTCTGTAATAATCGTAAGCTACGCCGTTGTTGACGAAGAATGATTTTGCGAGGTCGAGGTAGATCACTTGGTCGGTGTTGTTGGTAAATGCGAAACCGGGGTTACCGCCTTCGTCCCAGAAGTTGTAGGTAACGGAGCAAGCCTTGTCTTTATACTCGAAATTGCCGTTAGCGTTGGAATCGAGCGAGCTATCGACTTCGCAAACTTGGTAGAAATTTTGG
>SFMJ01000150.1 GCA_004553095.1 Bacteroidales bacterium | reverse complement strand
AATCTTGAGATTGCAAAATTTAGGTATGTTCGTGGCGGTATAGCTGGTATGAGTTCACTATGTTGTGCCAGATGCTGTAGAAGCCACCGACTATCGAAGTGATGGGGGTGAAGAAGGTGTATCCCATCCAGATGGCGAGTACGGTGTTCTTTTGGCCGAATGCTTGACCGGCGGTTATGGTGTCGTTGTAGCGGTCGCCGATCTTTCTTCCGAGCCAAAACTGCAGGGCGCAACTAATGAGAGAGACGACGACGAGCCAGAGCTCGGTGGAGAGCTTGAGGTCGGCATGCATGATGCTGCGAGTGGTGACGGTAATCGCCAGGGCGAGAGCTACAGCCCAGAGATAGAAAGAGAGATCAGAGCGCTTGGCAAATTTTTCGGTAAGAGAGGGGGATATGAACCGCAAGAGGAAAGCCGAGATCAGCGGGAGGAGCAAGAGGGGGAACACCTTACCGAGGATCAGTAGAGAGGAATTGACGAAACCCAATTCGGGATTGGGATGCACGAATGGCACGAACGTAGGAATCAGGATCGAAACCAGAATATTGATCAAGATGGTATAGGAGGTGATATTATTGATATTTCCGCCGAGGCGTCCGGTGATCACAGCTCCGGCAGTGGCAGTAGGGCAAATCAGGCAAAGCATTGCACCCTCGAGGATGATTCTGAGATCACCGGCAGGGAGGAATATCAAGATTATGGCGAGAGCGATAAAGAACCCGGCTTGGAGTGCGAGAACCCAAAGATGCCAGCGACAGAGGCGCAGATCGTGAGGATTAATGCGGCAATAAGTGAGGAATAGCATACTGAAGAGGAGGAGAGGCTGAACTATGCTCACAGTCTGATTGGCGAAATGGTGAACAGCCGGAGGAAAAGGGATGGCGATAAATACGAAATAAGCCAATACACCGACCAAGATCGAGATGACCAATGTCCACTCCTTGATAAAACGAATCAACTTCATAACAAAGGATAAAAAATCAGTCTAAGAGCGCGTTCCGGGGAACGCGCTCTTAGTATTTTTTTGGTGGGATTACTTGGAGATGGGGGTGATGCGGATGGCGCAACCTCCTCCGGGGGCGAGGTGCTGACGGAGACGAGTTCGGGAGTTCACCTTGACTTTACGTATGCGATAGGCTTGTGGATTCTCTTTCCAGTCGGCATCGGGAGCATCCTCATAGATGGTGGCTTCATACTTGACGCCGACAGGCAGGAAGGAGAGATCGATTGTGGCGGTGCGGGCATTATGGTCGGTGATGGCGCCTACATACCAATCGTCGGAGTTCTTGTCAAGACGCGCCACGGTGATATAACGTGCCGGTTCGGCTTCGAGATATTTTGAGTCTTTCCAGTCTACGGGGACATCTTCGATAAACTTGAAGGCATCGGGGAAACGGAGATAATTTTCGGGGAGGTCGCATGCCATTTGCAGGGGAGATGGCATGGTGAGGTAGAGAGCGAGCTGGCGGGCGATTGTGGTGCCGGCTTGTTCTGTTTTACCCTCGCCATAATAGCTGAGACGCGTTTCGAAGAGTCCGGGGGTATAATCCATCGGGCCACCCTTGAGGCGGGTGAATGGGAGGATACAAGTATGCGAAGGGGGATTACCACCCATCGACTCAAACTCGCCGCCGCGAGCAGACTCTTGCGCCACCCAGTTGGGATATGTGCGGCAGAGGCCTGTGGGACGAGGAGCCTCGTGGCTATCGACCATGATATGATGGCGTGCGGCCTGATCGGCGACATAGAGCACATGGTCTACCATCCATTGCGAAGTGTGATGCTCGCTGCGAGGGATGATGGCACCTACATAACCGGTCTTGACGGCATCATAGCCATGATCGTTCATAAAGGCGAAAGCGCGGTCGAGTTGGCGTTCATAATCGGCGGCATTGGCGGCAGTCTCATGGTGCATAATGATCTTAACGCCACGACTATTGGCATATCGTTGGATCGAATCGACATCGAAATCGGGGTAAGGGGCATCGAAGAGGAACTGGCGATTCTTGCGAAAAGAGCACCAATCCTCCCAGCCTTGATTCCACCCCTCGACGAGAACAGCGTCGATATTATGATCGGCAGCGAAATCGACATACTTCAGCACATTGGCGGTGTTGGCGGGATGGCGGCCGTTTGGGGTCAGTTTGTCGTAGTCGGTGATACCGGGCTTGGCGCGGTAATCGTCGGAATAAGCCCATGTTTTCTTGTGTCCGACGAACATCTCCCACCATACACCGACGAACTTCATCGGGCGGATCCAGGAGGTATCTTCGAAGGCGCAAGGTTCGTTGAGGTTATAGATGAGTTGGGAGGCGAGGATATCGCGGGCATCATCGCTGATGATGAGTGTGCGCCAGGGAGTGGAGAACGGGAGTTGGAGATAACCGGCCACTCCGAGGCGGTCGGGCACGAGGTGAGAGGAGAGGGAGAACCGGGCGGTATTCGTGTCTAAGAGCATCGCCGGATAACCGACGAGAGCCGCCTCATGGAGGTTGACATAGACATGATCCTTGGTCTTGAGGAGGAGTGGAGTCTGGATGGTATTACCACCGGCGCGTTGTGCCTCGCTATGCCCGGCATAAGAGGCGAGAGCCTCGGGGAGCGAAGAGAACGAAGTCTCCGACCAGAGATACTCATCGGTGTCATAATCTCCGGGGATGCAGAAGAGGGTATGGTCATCGCAGAAGCGGAACTCCGTTTTCTCCGCCATAAGTGTAAGATAATTCACTTTATCTTGAAGAGGGAGTTCATATCTGAAGCCTACTCCATCATCGAAGAGGCGGAATCGGATGGTGAGGAGTCGTTCGGGGTTGGGTGCCACAAGTTTGACAGCCATCTCGCGATGGTTATCTCTGACGGAGGCATACTCGCCCCAGACGGGGGTCCAGGAAGTATCGGAAGAAGTGGTATCGACCGAAGCGATCGAAAAACCGGAGATGAACTCCGCTTCCGAGCCGACGAGGCCGAGTTTGGAGTCGGCGACAAGAGTTTTCTCCTTATAAGAGATGGAATATAGAGGAGCCCCGAGATTGTCGAGTTTGAACTCGAGTTTGATGTTGCCATTGGGCGACGAGATGGATGCAGGTGTAGCCGCCGAGGCGGATAACGAGGAGAGAGAGAAGAGAGATAGTCCGGTAAAAAGCGACAGAGCGCCGGAGAAGAACTTGATTCGCATAGGAGATTGTATTGATTGTTAACACGACACAAAGATAGTTCAAAAAAGCGAAGCAACCAAAAATATCGATAAAAAGCAAGTACACGCTCCTGCTAATGAGACAGCGAATCAAGGAGCGATAGATCTATATCGGGGATAATGCTGTCTGCCAACTTATCCTTAATCAAGAAGCCCATATAAAGTGGCAATGTAAGGACCTCGCCATCACGACCGACATTATATTGACCGAGTTTGAACGCACTATTGACATGATAGACCGCCTTATTCTTGAGAATAGTCGATAAGCTTTTGGTTTTACCTGTCTTAGCCTTGACCTCGACAGCGACACACTCACCCTTAAAACGGATCAAAAAATCAGTTTCCAGACCGGAATCCTTCTGGAAATAATACAGCATTTGATCAGACTTACAAAGGAAATCCGCCATAAGATTTTCGAAGATAGCCCCCTTATATCCGAGCAAATTACCCTGGAGGATATC
>SFMJ01000149.1 GCA_004553095.1 Bacteroidales bacterium | reverse complement strand
GAGTTAAGCCAAATGTTGTTGCGCTTATATCCAATGCTCCAAACTAATGGCTTAACTCCCAGCGACCAACGGGAGCGATAACTCCTTAACTCCTTAACTTCCACAAAGTTGAGCATATGCGAACTTAAGTAAATTTAGGAATTTTTATGGAAATACAGCAGAAGAAGGCAGTACGCCCTGCCGATGATTTTATTCGTATCCAGGACATCTGGTCGTTGTTTGTTCCCCGTTGGGGATGGTTTGTTCTTTCCTTGGCGTTGTGCCTTGGAGTGGCGGCCCTCTATCTAGCCCGCACCCCCAATGTATATACCCGCTATGCCGAGCTCCTTGTCAAGGACGACGGCAACAAGGGTGGTGGCGTGTCGTCCATCTCCAGTGAGTTTTCTGACCTTGGTATCTTCGGCACAAGTTCCAACATCAGCAACGAGCTTACCACGCTCAAGTCGCCCGAGCTGATGACCGAGGTGGTGCGCCGCCTGCGTCTCAACGAAAACTATTCCAAGCGCGACGGCATGAAGACCGTCACCCTCTATGGCAGTCAGCCCGTCAATGTCTATTTCAAGGGCAAGCCCTCCACATCGTTCTCTATGGACATCAAGCTCACTTCGCCCACCGACTTCATCATCACATCGTTCTCCTCGGGCGACATCGATGGCATGACCTTTGAGGGCAAGCTGGGTCAGGGCATAAAGACCCCGATAGGCACCATAGCCCTTTCGCGTTCCTCTTATTATAAGGAAGGGATGATAGGCAAGCCGTTCAGATACAGCCATGGCCCCGTTGATGCCTTTGCCGACTCCTATGCCTCCCGCCTTGTTGCAGAGTTGAGCGACGAGAAGGGAACAGTCATCAATCTCAGTATTGTGGATGAGTCGCCCCGCCGTGCCGAGGATGTGCTCAACACCCTTATCGAGGTGTATAACGAGAATTGGGTAAAGGACCGCAACCGCATGTCCGTCTCCACGTCCAAGTTCATCAGCGAGCGTCTTGGTGTCATCGAGGGCGAGCTTGGCAATGTCGATGCCAACATCTCGTCCTATAAGAGTGCCAACCTCCTTCCCGACGTCGATGCAGCCTCTCAGATGTATCTCCAGCAGTCGGCCGAAAACCGGAAGGAGCTTATGGGCTTGTCGTCGCAGTTGGCTAATGCACAGTATATACGCAGCGAACTCTCAAGTAAAGATTTAAGTCAGCCACTGCCCACCAACTCCGGTATTTCCGAGTCAAGCATCGAGAGTCGCATCAGCACCTACAACTCCAGCGTTCTCGACCGCAACCGTCTGCTTGCGAGCAGTAGCGACAAGAACCCCCTTGTTCAGGATCTCACCCATTCTCTTCAGCAGATGAAGCAGAGCATCATCCAGTCGGTTGACAACTACATCGTCAGCCTTCGCACCCAGATGGGCAGTGTCAATCGCAGCGAGGCAGTAGCCACGGGCAAGTTGGCTTCCAACCCCAATCAGGCCAAGTATCTTCTCTCGGTCGAGCGCCAGCAGAAGGTAAAGGAAGAGCTCTATCTCTATCTTCTCCAGAAGCGCGAGGAGAACGAGCTCTCACAGGCATTTACCGCCTATAACACCCGCGTCATCACCGCCCCTCGTGGCAGCAACCTTCCCACAGAGCCCAAGAAGTCCAAAATCTTCCTTGTGGCCTTTGCCGTAGGTCTGCTGTTGCCGGCTGTTATTATTGTGTTGCGCGAGAATATGAACACCAAGTTACGCGGGCGCAAGGACCTTGAAAACGTCACCGTACCTCTTGTAGGTGAGATACCCCTCACTGTGCGCGAGACCAGACGATTGCCATGGAAGAAGAAAGAAAAACATGCCCGTCGTCTCGACATACTCATCACCGAGGGAAGTCGCGACATCGTCAACGAGGCATTCCGTGTGCTCCGCTCCAACATCGACTTCATGTCGTCGGGCGATGCCGGTCACAACGTCTTCGTGCTCACCTCGTTCAATCCTGGCAGCGGCAAGTCGTTCATAGCCATGAACCTCGCCACCTCCTTTGCCATCAAGGGCAAGCGTGTGCTCGTCATCGACGGCGACCTCCGTCATGGCTCCACCTCGTCCTATGTGTCCAATCCCAAGCATGGTCTCACCGACTACCTATCCGGCCAACATTCCGACATCAAGTCATTGATAGTCACCTCTTCCAGCAATTCCAGCCTCGATGTGTTGCCCATTGGCAAGGTGCCTCCCAACCCCACCGAGTTGCTTGAGAACGGTCGTCTCGCCGATGTGCTTTCCGCTCTCCGCGGCTCCTACGACTACATCTTCATCGACTGTCCTCCTATCGACATCGTTGCCGACACCCAGATTATCGAGAAATACGCCGACCGCACCATCTTTGTCGTGCGTGCCGGACTGCTTGAGCGCAGCATGCTCACCGAGCTACAGAACATCTACAACACCCGTCGTTTCAAGAATCTCTCGCTCATCCTCAATGGCACCCAGTCGTCAGGTGGCCGCTACAGCTATCGCTACGGCTATCGTTATGGCTACCACTACGGTTATGCCTATGGCTACGGTTCTAAGTCATATTATTCAGAATGATGTTTTTCAAGACAACAATAGAGGATTCAGGTCTTTTCCGTGGCTACACCGACTGGCACAGCCATCTGCTGCCAGGAGTTGACGACGGGATAAAGACCTTCGATGATGCTTTGCACATACTGCGCAGGTATGAGGAATTAGGAGTGAGCCATGTTTGGCTCACTCCCCATGTGATGGAGGATTATCCCAATCGTCCTGCCGACCTTCGTGATCGGTTTGCCGAGTTCATTGGCAAATACTCAGGCAATATCCAGCTCCACTTAGGTTCCGAGAATATGCTCGACTGCCTGTTTGAGCGTCGCTTGGAAACCGACGATCTCCTTCCCATCACCGACGAAGCCGACCACTTGTTGGTTGAGACAAGCTATTTCAGTGAGCCCGTCAACTTTTGGGAGACTATCGACCTCATCCAATGCCGTGGCTATCATGTAGTACTTGCCCATCCCGAGCGTTATCGTTATATGGATCATCGCGACTACATCCGTCTGAAGGAGAAGAACGTCAAGTTCCAGCTCAACGTCCCCTCTCTCTCTGGCTTCTACGGTTGTCAGGCGCGCGACAATGCCAAGTGGCTGTTGTCCAAGGGCTACTACGACCTTTCCGGCTTCGACCTCCATTCCGTCAAGTCCTTGGATTTCATCCTTCATTCCAAAGTCCGCAAGTCCCTCCTCTCCGCCGTCAATTCCATCGCGCAGCCCCATCCTCTGTAGGCTCTTTACTTTATGTAATCCCGCCCACTGCATAGCCTATTACGCGTCAGCCGCGCCCTCGGCGCATAAATAATCGCAACTCTCGTGCCAGCGAGAGCAAAGCATCAAGCTCGCTTGAATGCTCTGCCGAGCGCAGCCGAGAGTCAACAAAGTTAACTTTCTATTGCGTTAAATTCCACGAGCAACCCTTTAAGGGCGAATTTTCGTGCCAGCGAGAGCAAAGCATCAAGCTCGCTTGAATGCTCTGCCGCGGCCAGGCTTTAAGTCCTCCACTCCTGAGGAGGGGAGGATTTAGGAGGGAAGGTGGAGCCCCTCTTCAGGTTAAGAGGGGACGGGGGAGTTTTCGAAAGATTCAAAAATAATACGTATCTTTGCACCGAATTATAAAAATATAGTACAGATATATGAATACGATCACTATTGATAGAAATCAAAGCAGATTGCTAGACGAAATAAAAGTGTTGATACCACAATTAAAGGATACAGAAGTTGTGGATATCTTGAAATCCGCTATTTATCAGATAAAAAAGTGCACAAGGGTAAAACAAGGTTGTAAAACAGATGATACAGTAATATCACCCAAAATTCAGTCTCTTATTGGGATAATCCCACAATTTTCTCAAGAAGAAATTGAAGGAGACGAAAGGCTCAAACATATATTGAATCATTAACTCCTAATCTTTATGATTGTATAGCCTATTACGCGTCAGCCGCGCCCTCGGCGCATAAACAATCGCAATTCTATTGCGTCAAACACCACGAGCAACCCTTTAGGGCGACGGCCAGGCTTTAAGTCCTCCACTCCTGAGGAGGGGAGGATTTAGGAGGGAAGGTGGAGCCCCTCTTCAGGTTAAGAGGGGACGGGGGAGTTTTCGAAATATGGTCTTTACTTTATTTGCAATCAAATAGGTGCAAATCACCTGTTGGAATAGATTATGCCTATTAATATTGTAAAGCAATTAGAATACTTGATGGTATTCGTTAAGATGTTTGCAGACCGTGTAGGAATAAGCGAGAAGCAGGCATTCAACTATTTGGATGTGCACAAAGGTTTTGCTTTTGTGAGGGATCATTATGACGTGATTCACACATTGGATTTTGACTATGCCATAGACGATGTTCTAGAGGTATGTCAAATGAATGGAGGGCGATTGTGATGAAACTATATCATGGTTCAGATTTTGAGATAGACGAGGCAATCTCGTCACTTAAGATAATCGGAAAGTTATGATTGTAAATAAGAATCAGTTAGGTCGGACATTATTGCAGCGATTTGTAGAGGATACAAAAGTTGATATGCAAGTAGCGATGCGTTTTTTCTACAATTCAGACTTCTATGCATCAGTTCCTGAAGGACCTGTTGG
>SFMJ01000148.1 GCA_004553095.1 Bacteroidales bacterium | reverse complement strand
CTTTCAGTCACATACAGGAGTATGCTCCTTACAGCAAGTAATCAAAATCGACTCAAGGCTACGACCTCTACGACCCCAAAAATTTAAGGAACGCGCTCTAAACTATATTTTTTTGATTTTGTCTTAAAAGTGTGTTTATCTATTATTTTACCCATGCGCAGGTTCTTCATTTTTTCGTTTTTCTTTTCTTTGGTATTGGGGTGCGCCATCGCAGCCGTGGTCAAAGGAAATATTGTCGATGAGGATGGTCTGGAACTTCCCGGAGCGACTGTACGTCTCGTCACACTCCCCGATTCTACTCGCGTAGGATATATCCTGTCGGGAGATTCGGGTGATTTCTCATTCGCTAATCTTAAACCCTCTCGCTATGCCTTGCTTCTATCTATGACGGGCATGGATCCGACCACCGAACCGGTAGAGGTCAAGAATGAAACTGATACTATCGATGTCGGCACTTTACGTATGTCCACAAGTTCGGTGCTGCTTCAAGAGGCAGTGGTGACCGGAATCCGAGCTGCCGTGGTCGCCAAGCAAGACACCCTGGAGTTTAATGCCGGGTCGTTCCACACCAATCCCAATGCCTCGGTCGAAGATCTTCTCAAGAAACTTCCCGGCGTGGAGGTCGGCTCTGATGGCTCGATCACTTCGGGTGGCAAGACTGTCACCAAGATCCTGGTCGATGGCAAGGAGTTCTTCGCCGATGACCCAAAGTTGGCTACTAAGAATCTCCCTTCGAATATGGTAGAGAAGGTGCAGGTGGTGGATCGTAAGAGTGAGACTGCTCGCCTCACGGGTGTCGATGATGGCGAGGATGAAACCGTGATCAATCTTACTGTCAAGAAGAATATGAACAATGGTTGGTTCGGTACTCTCTCCGGTGGATATGGCACTGATCATCGCTATCAAGGCAATTTTAATGTCAATTATTTCAATGATGGCAACCAGGTGACCATCCTCGGCGGAGGCAATAATATCAATGAGATGGGCTTCACCGACATGGGGCGCGGCCGTTTTGCCAATTTCAACAGCAATAACGGCATTAACACTACTCAACATTTAGGCATAAATTTCAATGTCGGCAATGAGGAGAAGTTGCGCATCGGAGGTAATGTGCTCTATACTCATTCCGACCGCGATTCGCGTAGCCGTTTTGATACGCAATATCTTTTCCCCGATTCGGTCAGCTATCTGAGGGGAGGCTCGAATACTCGCGACAAGGGACATAGCCTTCGCGCCATGTTCCGATTGCAGTGGAATATCTCCGAGGCGGATGTGCTCGATTTCCGTCCCGAGTTTTCATTCAATTGGCGCAACTCCTCTCTAAACGATTCGTCGCTGCTCTATTCAAGCGAGTCGCTTGCAGATAAGGTTAATAAGAATCTTGCCCTCCGCTCTAATCGAGGCACGGATTATACCCTCTCCGGCCGCCTGATTTATACTCATAAAGTGCTCTCTCATCCCGGTCGTTCTTTCTCGATTCAAGCCAATTATTCTTTCTCCAAGACTCTCCAGAAGTCCACCTCTTGGAATGAATTGGAGTATTACCTCCGCCAGGATGACAGTGAGGCATATTTCCGCTATCTCGATTCAAAGCAGTGGACCAATTCGGTGGAGGGCCGTTTCACTTGGACCGAACCTCTTGGCGATGCCTCGCGCGGCAATTATATGGAGGTGGCCTATAAGGCTTCGCTCAAGTTTAATAATGCTGATAAACTGACTTACGATCTGCCCACCGATCTGTATGATCCGAATCTCGCTACATTGCCCGATTACAACTATGTGCCCGATGGGGGAGTGCTCTCTGCCGATCTCTCCAACCGTTTCCGCAATAAGTATTCCACCCAGGAACTTCAAGTCGGGTATAAGCGTGTCACTTCCGCCTACAATCTTAATGCCGGCGTCGTCTTCTCTCCCTCCAGCTCGAGCAGCCACGATCTGATCAATAGCAATCGCGATATCAAGACCCGGTGGGTGTTCAATGTTGCCCCTTACCTGAGATTCCGCTATAAATTCGGTAAGCAGTCGAGCTTGATGGCGCATTATCGTGCCCGCACTTCTCAGCCCTCACTGACCCAATTACAACCGGTGGCGGATGTCTCCGACCCGATGAATATCACTGTCGGTAATCCCAATCTCAAGCCGACCTTCACCCAAAATCTCGGCATCCATTTCAATAATTATAATGCCGAAACTCAGCAGTCGATCTTCGCCGTGGCGAATGCTTCGTTTGCCGTGAACAGTATCGTGCAGAGAACTATTACCGATTCAGAAACCGGTGTGCGTACCACCACCTACGCCAACTCCAATGGCAATTGGAATGCCTTCGCTATGTTTATGCTCAATCAGCCGATCCGCAATTCGAAGTGGAGGGTGATGGCTCGTTTCAATGGCAGATATTCCTCTTACGCCGGTTATATTGATGGCGATTTCAACCGTAGCGGCGACCTGCAGCTCGCACCTACTGCCGGTGTCACTTTCTCTTCCGATATCTTCCAGATGACGGTCAATCCTACTTATTCTTTCCAAATGTCGACCAACTCTCTGCCTCAGCAGCAGAACCGCTACACACATGCATACGGGTTCGATGCCGATGCATCGCTCTATCTCCCCTTCGGACTCGAGCTGACTACTGATCTCTCTTTCTCGAAGTCGACCGGTTTCTCCAATGGCTTCAATTCTTCGGAGTGGCTTTGGAATGCACAACTCTCTTATTCGGTGCTCAAGGATAAGTCGTTGACCTTCTCTGTCAGGGCAAGCGATCTATTGGGACAGCGCAAGAACATCAGCCGCAGTGTCAGCGCCAATATGATTACTGACCGTTCTTACAATGATCTCGGTCGCTATGTCATGTTTGGCGTCACCTGGAAGTTTAACACCTTGTCGAAGAAAGCGGCTGCCAATATCCCTACGGATGGTATGCCGGGTGAGAGACCGATGGGTCCCCCTCCGGGAGCCGGCGAAAGAGGCACAAGAAGTGGCGGAGGTCCGATGGGTCCCCCTCCCGGCCACATGTAAGAGCGCTCTAACAGATGATATAAAGAGTGTTATTCTTGGGAAGTATGCGACAAAAGGAATTCATATCTTACCCCTGATTTCTTTCCACAAACATAGGCTATAGCCGGTGTGTCGCCTTGTATGAGGTTGTCTATATATAATGGCTCATCCTCTATTATCATGCTACATTGAAAGGTGTCCCCCTCATGCAAGCGGGTATTATCGGATGCTATAACTCGAAACGTCAGATTGCCTATATACTCAATGTCACACACTCTGTCCGGTTGCCAGGTGAGGCGAAGACAATCACCGGAGTCTAAAGCTGTGGCTACGCTCAGTCGCCTGTTTAAAACGGGGCTACTCTGTTGTCCCTTTGGCAAGACTGCATTCTTGCAATAGCCTTCCCAGTCGCTATAACCCAAGAAATTAGCCAAGATTGAGAGCGTGCCGACTCTGGGGGTAACGTCTTCACTCAAATATCCCCAAACTCGCATCAACGTGGTTCGACTCACGAGCACGTGCAGTCGTGCATAGATGTTCTCTCGCAATAAGTCGAAGTCTTTGGGCGTCTTTATCTTATGATTGAGAGCTGTCTCAATTTCCTTGCATAATTGATTTATCATAATCATTCTTCAGTTGAGTATATCGGTTCATCATTTTCGTAATCTGTTTGCCA